>NZ_JBEYTW010000003.1:126437-220250 GCF_040643275.1 Spirillospora sp. NPDC047418 | reverse complement strand
CTCCTGCGCAATTCCCGGTAGATGTACTTGGGATTGTCGGAGTAGTGCCGGCCCAGGTGGCTCTCGAAGACGGCCAGGCCGGGCCGGACCGGCTCACGCCGCAGGTCAACGGTTAGGTGATCAGGGTTAGGGCTCGGGCCAGGGGGATCACGTCGGCGTATTTGGCCTGGAGGTCCAGCAGGTTGGCCTCGTGCAGGCGCCGGTCGCGGTCGCCGCACGCTTCGTCCACCACCAGGGGGCGGAACCCGTGCTGCAGGGCGTCGGTCGCGCTCGCCCGGACGCAGCCGCTCGTGCTCAGCCCGCAGATGAACAGGGTGTCGATGCCGGACGCGGTCAGCGTCGCCGCCAGCGACGTCCCGTGGAACGCGCTCGCGTACTGCTTGGTGACGACCGTCTCCCCGGGCTGGGGGGCGACCCCCTCGGCGAAGTCGCCGAGGGGGTTCCCCTCCTCGAACACACGCAGCGCGGGAACCTTGCGGCGGAACAGCCCGCCGTCCGCGCCGCCCGGCTGGTATCTCACCCGCGTGAACAGGACCGGTACCCCGGCCGCCCGTGCCGCGTCGACCAGCGTGACCGTCGCGGCCAGGGCGTCCTCGACCGGGGCGCGCAGCGGCGACCCGTCCTCCAGGTACGCGCGGGCGAAGTCGATCACCAGCACCGCCGGGGCGTCGCCGCAGCCGAGGCTCTCGCCGAAGCCCGACGCCCGGTAGTCGGCGACGAGGTCGTCCGCACCGCTCGCCGGGCGGTTCGCCGGGCGCTCCGCCGGGCCGGTCATCGGCGCAGTGCCTCGGCGGAGCGGACGTCGACCGGCGGGCGCGGTGCGGGCAGCCCGGTCTCCTCCTCGCAGCGTTCGAGGATCTCCGCCAGCGGCGGGCCCATGTCGAACACGGGGATCTCCGTCCGGTCGGCGGCCATCTTCGCCCGCAGCAGCTCGGTGGCCCCCTCGTCGAGGACGCCCTCACCGGTGCAGACGACGCCGTATCCGTCCCGGGCGCCATCGGCGGTGACGAGACCGCGCAGCACCTCCTGCGCCACCAGCCCGGCGGGACGGGCGAGCGGGTCGCCCCATCCGCCACCGCCCCACGTCACGAAGTGCAGCACGTCGCCCGGCGCGACCGGGACGTCGTGGACCTTGCTCGGCAGCACCTCCCGCGTGCCGTCGGCCCGGTCGATCCACTTGCGGCCCCGCTCCCCCGGACGCCCGCCGTTCACGCCCCACGGGTACGTGAGCCAGCGGTCGTCGTGGATCGCGATCGTGCCCGGCTCCTCGAAGTGGTACGCGACGTCGACGCCGTTGCCGCCCCGGTGCAGGCCGGCGCCGCCGGAGTCGGCGATCGTCTCCCACCGCTCGATGCGCAGCGGGTAGTACGACTCCAGGTACTCGCAGGGGATGTTGACGAACGACGGCCACAGCGAGTGCCCGTCGGGGCCGTCCCCGACCGGGCGTCCCGGCACGCCGCCGAACCCGATCGAGTACAGCTGGAACCACTCGCCCTCGCGCGCCCCGGACGTGTAGTGCCCCGAGTACATGAAGTGCGGCGAGGACGAGAACCCGGCCGCGTTCAGGATCTCCGGGTTCGTCTGCCCGAGCAGCCCGCCGAACAGGTCGAACACGCGGCCGATGCCGTGGTTGCGGGCGTTCAGCGCGGCCGGGTGGCGCGGCTTCCAGAACGAGTCCTCGGGGATCGTCACGTCGATCAGCGGGTAGAAGCCGTCGTTCCACAGGATCTGCGGGTCGGCGACCGTGATGACGTAGATGCCGAAGAACATCCGGACGAGGTTCTCGTTGATGAAGTAGTTGATCGGCCCGACCGCCTGCGGCGCGGCGTGGCTGAAGTCGAGATGGATCTTCTCCCCGGTCCGGGTGAGGGAGATCTTCAGCTCGTAGGGGCCGTAGCCGCAGCCGTCGTCGCAGATGTAGTCGGCGAACTCCAGCGTCTGCCCGTCCTCGAAGAGGGTCGCGAGCAGCACCTTCATGGCCTGGTAGTTGCGGTCGAGCAGGGCGTCCAGCGCGGACAGGTAGGTCTCGACGCCGAACCGGTCGCACAGCTCGGTGACCCGCCGCGCGGCCGTCGTGCACGCCGCGACGAGGCCGTTCAGGTCGGCGCGGTTCCAGTCGGGCATCCGCACCTGGTTGAGGATGATGCGCAGCGCCGCCTCGTTCAGCTCACCGCCCTCGTACAGCTTGAACGGCGGGACGACCACGCCCTCCTCGTAGATGGTGCGGGCGTCGGCGGGCATCGACGACGGCGTCTTGCCGCCCACGTCCGACATGTGGCCGAACATCGACGACCAGCCGACGAGCCGGCCCCCGTGGTAGATCGGCACGACCAGCAGCCAGTCGTTCGCGTGGCTGATCGCCGCGCCGCACGCGTACGGGTCGGACGTCATCAGGATGTCGCCCTCGCCGATCGTCCCGTCGAAGTTCTCCAGGAAGTCGGGGACCGACAGCCCGAACTGGCCGACGACCATCTTCCCGGACGGGTCCGCGATCAGCGGGAACTCGTCGTGCTGCTCGCGGATGCCCGGCGACAGCGCGGTGCGGAACAGCACCTCGTCCATCTCGTACCGGGCGTTGCGCAGCGCGTTCTCGATGATGTCCAGGGTGACCGGGTCGACGTCGACCCGGGCGGCCGGCTCGGTGGTGGTCTGCAGGATCTCGGCCATCAGCCCTCCTCAGTGGGACGGATCAGCAGGCTGCCGCTCGGGTGCACGGTCGCGGCGTGCCCCGGCAGGACGAGGGTGGTGGAGTCCATCTCGACCACGACGGCCGGTCCGGGCAGCACGTCCCCCGCGCGGAGTTTCGAACGATCGAAGATGCCGGCGGGCACGGACGCGCCGTCCATCCACACCTCCGTCTCCCGGAGCAGCGCCCCGGACGGGTCGCCGTCCCCGTCGGGGAGGGTGCGCCAGGCGACCTCCGGGCGCGGCCCGCTGACCGTGACCCGCAGGTTGATGACCTCGCGCTCGTTGTCGAGCAGGAACGAGAACAGCCGCTTGTGCTCGGCGTCGAACGCGGCGCCCAGCTCGGTGAGCAGGTCGCCGTCCACGCTCGCGCGGTCGACCTCGACGGGGATCTCGAAGCCCTGCCCGTGGTAGCGCAGGTCGATCTGGTACGTCGCGGTCTGGCTGTCGCGCGGCACGCCCTCCGACTCCAGGCGGCCGGCGGCGGCGTCGGCCAGCTCGGCGAGGACGGCGCGCAACTCGTCGTCGTCGAGGGTGGAGAAGCGGCGCACCATCGTGCGGGCGCTCTCGTCGCGGGCGCAGGTCGTCGCGTCCCCGTAGGCGCACAGGACGCCCGGCGACGGCGGCACGATCACCGGCCACGCGCCGGTCAGCCGGCCGAGCGCGTTGGCGTGCAGCGGGCCCGCGCCGCCGAACGACATCAGCGCGAACTCGCGCGGGTCGAAGCCCTGCTGGACGCTGATCAGCCGCAGCGCGCCCAGCATGTTCTCGTTGACGATGTCGATGATCCCGGCGGCCGCGGCCTCCACGCTCGGCAGGCCCATCGCCTCGGCGACGCCGTTCACGGCCTTGCGGGCCGCCTCGACGTCCAGCGAGATCTCCCCGCCGGCGAGCTGTGTCGGCAGGTAGCCGAGGACGACGTTGGCGTCGGTGACGGTCGGTTCGGTGCCGCCCGCGCCGTAGGCGGCGGGGCCGGGGTCGGCGCCCGCCGACTGCGGGCCGACCCGCAGCGCCCTGGTCAGCTCGGGGACGTGCGCGATCGACCCGCCGCCCGCGCCGACGCTGCGGACGTCCACGCTGGTGGCCCGGACGGTGAGGTCGCCGACGCTCGTCTCCCGGCCGATCCGGGGGTTCCCGCCGAGCACCAGCGCCACGTCCGTGGACGTCCCGCCCATGTCGAAGGTGAGGAAGTCCCCGAACCCGGCCTGCTCGGCGAACCACGCCGCGCCGGTCACGCCGCCCGCCGGGCCCGACAGCAGCAGCGACACCGGGTCCTCGGCGGCCTTGGACGCCTGGGTGAGCCCGCCGTCGCTGCGCAGCACCGACAGCGGCGCCGCGATGCCGCTCCCGGTCAGCGACCGGTCGAGGTTCTTGACGTACCGGGCGACCTCGGGCTGCACGTAGCTGTTCGCCACGGTCGTGACGGTCCGCTCGTACTCCCGCATCTCCGGCAGGACGTGACTGGACAGCGACACCGGGATCCCCGGCAGCTCCTCGGCGGCCAGCTGCGCCACCCGCCGCTCGTGCTCATCGTTCGCGTACGAGTTGATCAGCGAGATGGTGAGCGCCTCGATACCGGCCCCGGCGAGCCTGCGCAGCTCGGCGCGGGCGCGGTCCTCGTCCAGCGGGGTGACGACCCCGCCGTCGGCGGCGATCCGGCCCGGGATCTCGACGGTGTGCTCCAGCCTGGCCAGCGGCTCGGGCTTCGGCCAGATGATCCAGCCGGCCAGCCCGCCCGGCACGAACGACCGGGCGATCTGCAGTACCTGCCGGAACCCCTCGGTCGTCACCAGCCCGACCCGCGCGCCCCTGCCCTGCAGGATCGCGTTGGTCGCCACCGTCGTGCCGTGCAGCACGTGCGCGACCTCCGACAGCTCGATCCCCGCGTCCAGGCACACCTTGCGGATGCCGTTGAGGACGCCCTCGGACTGGTCCGCCGGAGTGGAAGCGGTCTTGGCGCGGTGGCTGACGCCGGTCTCCTCGTCCACCAGCAGCACGTCGGTGAACGTGCCTCCTACATCGACGCCTAGGCGATAACCCATGCCGGCCTCCCGATGCCGTGCTCGTTACTGGATGCCTTGCTCGTTCTCAGATGGCTCCGCGCTCGGCCAGCGCGGCGATCTCGTCTTCCCGCAGGTCCAGGAGGCCGCCGTACACCTCCCGGTTGTGCTCCCCGAGCGCGGGACCGGCGTGGCGCACCGATCCCGGCGTCTCGCTGAGCCTGGGGAACGCGTTGTGCATCGGGAGCTCCCCGAAGTCGGGGTGGACGAGGCGCACGATCGCCTCACGGGCCGCGAAGTGCGGGTCGTCGAACATGTCCTTGGCGGTGTAGATGCGGCCCGCCGGGACGCCGCCCTCATGCAGGGTCTCCAGCAGGGCCTCGGTGCCGAGGGTCGCCGACCAGGCGGAGATCAGCTCGTCCAGCTCGGCCATGTTGCGGCCACGGTCGGCGTGCCCGGCGAACCGGGGGTCGCCGGCGAGCTCGGGCCGCCCCATCGTCTTGGCGAGGCGCCCGAACACGGTGTCCTGGTTGGCGGCGATCAGGATCATCTCGCCGGACGCCGTCGGGTACACGTTGCTGGGCGACACGTTCGGCAGCACCGACCCGGTGCGCTCGCGCTGGTAGCCGGCCACGGCCCACTCGGGCAGCAGCGACTCCATCATCGCCAGCACCGCCTCGTAGATCGCGGAGTCGACGACCTGGCCGCGCCCGGTGTTGCTCCGGTGGTGGACGGCGACGAGCGCGCCGATCGTGGCGAACACCGCGGCGAGCGAGTCGCCGAGCGAGATCCCGGCGCGGGACGGCGCGTTCCCCGGATCGCCGGTCACGTACCGGATGCCGCCCATCGCCTCGCCGATCGACCCGTACCCGGCGCGCGGCGCGTAGGGGCCGCTCTGCCCGAAACCCGACACCCGGACGAGGATCAGCCCCGGGTTCGCCTCGCGGAGCGTGTCGAAGTCCAGCCCCCAGCGCTCCAGCGTGCCCGGCCGGAAGTTCTCCACGACGATGTCGGCCTGCCCGATGATCCGCCGCGCGAGGTCCTGGCCCTCGGGCGTGCGCAGGTTGCACGTCACCGACTTCTTGTTCCGGGCGACCACCGGCCACCACAGCGACTTGCCGTGCGGCTTCTCCCGCCCCCACTGGCGCATCGGGTCGCCCGCGCCCGGCGACTCCAGCTTGATCACCTCGGCGCCGAAGTCGCCGAGCAGCTGGCCGCAGAACGGACCGGCGAGCAACTGCCCCATCTCCACCACGCGCAGATCGGCGAGCGGCCCCCGGGCGTCCTGCGTGGCACCGTCGTGCGTTGACATCTAGCGAACCCTCGTTTCGGTCGTTTCGACTGTTTCCTGCTGGTCGGTCTGGTCGGTCCGGTCGGTGTGGTCGGTGTGGCCGTTCAGGCCGGTCGGGCCGGTCGGGCCGGTCTGGTCGGGTGCGCCGCGGAGGAGGACCGCCTTCGCGGCGAGCACGTGCGCCCGCATCACCGACTCCGCCCAGGTTCCGTCGGCCGCCCGCAGCGCGGCGACCAGCTCCCGGTGGTGGGCGGAGCTGCGGGCCAGGTCGTCCGGCGAGTACCGGTGGAAGGTGCGCATGACCAGCGGGAGCTGCACCACCGCGTTGAGCATCGACACGAGCCGGCTACTGGCCGCGGCGGCGCGGATGATGCCGTGGAACTCCGCGTTCAGCTCGGCGACCCGGTCCAGGTCCTGGCCGTCACCGGACGCCGTGGACCGCTCCATCAGCGCGCACAGCTCGGCCAGCCGGTCGCCGTCCTTGGACTCGATCCGGGTGGCGGCGCGGCGGGCGGCGGCGCCCTCCAGCAGCATCCGCAGGTCGTAGATCTCCTCCAGGTCCTCCGCGGTCAGATCGGGGACGCGGGCGCCGCGGTGCGGCAGCACCTCGACCAGCCCCTCGACCTCCAGCCGGCGCAGCGCCTCCCGGACCGGCGTCCGGCTGGAGCCGGTCTGCTCGGCCAGCTCGGCCTCGCCGAGCCGCGCCCCGGGCGGGTGGACGCCGTCCAGGATGTCGGCGCGCAGCCGTGTGTAGACACGGTCCACGGCACGGACCATCCGAACCTCCTCGGTGGGTCGATTGCATGCAAGATATGCATTTCGGTCGCTTGACACAAGGGTTCTACCTGGCCGATTCTTCCTACATCCACAGATTGCATACAAGGGAAGGCCGATGACGGACGTCGAACTGATCGAGGTGGGCCCCCGGGACGGGCTGCAGAACGAGGCCGCGATCCTGCCCACCGCCGACAAGGTGCGGCTCATCGAGCGGAGCGTCGCCGCCGGGCTGCGGCGCATCGAGGCGGTCAGCTTCGTCAACCCCAAGCGCGTCCCGCAGATGGCGGACGCGGAGGCCGTGATGGAGCGCCTCCCCCGGCCGGACGGGGTGCGCTACGCCGGGCTCGTCCTCAACCCGCGCGGCCTCGACCGGGCGCTCGCGACCGGCGTGGACGAGGTCAACGTCGTCGTGGTGTCCACCGACGAGTTCAGCCGCCGCAACCAGGGCTGCACGGTCGACGAGGGCGTGGCCAACTGGGCGCGGATCGCCGCCGACGCCCGCGCCGCCGGGCTGTTCCGCACCGTCACCATCGCCGCGTCCTTCGGCTGCCCGTTCGAGGGCGAGGTGCCGGCCGAGCGCGTCCTGGACCTGGTGCGGCGGGTCGCCGAGAGCGAGCCCGACGAGATCGCGCTGGCCGACACGATCGGCGTCGGCGTCCCCGCGCAGGTGCGCACGCTGCTGGCGGGCGCCGCCGAGATCGCCCCGGGCATCCCGCTGCGCTGCCACTTCCACAACACCCGCAACACCGGCTACGCCAACGCCCTCACCGCGCTCGACCACGGGGTGAGCGCGCTGGACGCGAGCACCGGCGGCTTCGGCGGCTGCCCGTTCGCGCCCGCCGCCACCGGCAACATCGCGACCGAGGACCTGCTCTACTCCCTCGACCGCATGGGGGTCGCCACGGGCGTCCGGATGGCGCCGGTGACCGAGACGGCGGCCTGGCTGAGCGGACGCCTCGACAGCCCGGTGCAGGCCCTGCTCGGCCGCGCCGGGCCGTTCCCCGAGGCCCCCGAGGCCCGCTAGGGCGTCACCACTGCGGGGTCGTGCCGTCCCGCTGCAGGAACTCCAGCCGGTTGCCCAGGTTGTCGAACGCGTAGAACCGGCGGTGACCTGGGAAACCGTCGTCCCAGTCGACGCCCGTGCCGTGCTCGGCCAGCCGCTCGGCCAGCCCGTCCAGGTCCGCGACCCGGATGCCGGGGTGCGCCTTGCGGGCCGGGCGGAAGTCCTGCTCGACGCCCAGGTGGATCTCCAGCCCGTCCGCGCGCACCCACAGCCCGCCCCGCGCGGCCAGCACCGGCGGCTTGCGGACCTCGCTCATCCCCAGCGCGTCCACGTAGAACGCGCGGCACGCGTCCTCGCTCCCCGCCGGGATGGCGATCTGCACGTGGTGCACCCCGTAGGCGAACGGCGTCCGGTGGTCCGGTCCGTACCCCTGCGCTGAAGCCTCGGTCATGATCACATCATCGCGCGGGTGAAGTACACGCGGGTAGTGGTTCCGTCCGGCCCAGTGTGGACACGGACGAGGTCGGCCAGCTTGTGGACGAGCAGCAGCCCCCGGCCGCCGACCGTGTCCGGCGGGACGGGCCGCCGCCCGGCCAGCGGATCGGTGATGTGCCCCGCGTCGCCGACCTCGATGATCAGGTGGGTGGCGTCGTACCAGAGGCACAGCACGCCCGAACCACCGCCGTGCTCGACGGAGTTGGCGGTCAGCTCGCTGGCGACGAGTTCGGCGTCCTGGACGCGGTCCTCGGTGAGGCCCGCCGCGGTGGCGCACTGCACGACCAGCGCCCGCACCACCTTCAGCGTGCGCGCGTTGAACGGCAGCCGCCGCGGCCGGTCGGACGAGTCGACGGCGGCCCGCGACCCCGCACCCGGGTGATCGCCGACCCGCTCCCCGCTGCCGGTCATGACCGTCCCTCCGACCGCATCCCCTGCCCTACGGCAATGATGAATGGTACCGACTGAGAGCGAACGGCACCCCCGCTTCCCCGTGGCTCTTCCCTGGTCACCGCAACTTAGACGACCCCGCCCCGCGCAGCGTGGGGACGGCTCGGCGCTTGACCTCGGAGCAGCGCGTGCGATCAGGATCCGGAGCCCAGGTAGTCCGGGCCGACCAGCCGCATGCCGTGGTCCCGGCAGGCGGCGAGCAGCGCCCGCTCCTGCTCCACGGTCATTCCCGAACTGCTCACCATGAGGGCGGATATTCCGGACCTGCCGCACGCTTCGGCGACGCCGGGCACGGCGTACGCGGGGACAGCGATGACAGCGAGATCGGGCGCCTCGGGCAGGTCGGCGAGCGTGGCCACGCAGGGCACGCCGTCCACGCCGTTCCCGGCGCAGTGCGGGTTCACCGCGTACACGGCGCCTTCGAAACCACCGCCCAGCAGGTCGGCGACGGCCGTCCGGTACCCGCGGGACACTCCGATGACCGCGACGACCCGCGCCCGCACGCCGCCGGAGAGTTCTGTCATGTCCCCACCCTCTGACGCGGCAGGTCGCGGATCAGGGTCCCAAAGTCCCCGGCCGGTGGGACCAAGGTCCCGGTTCCGTCTTTACCTCACACTTCGCACACTGGAGGGAGGACGGCCTTCGGGCTTCCCGACCGTGAGGAACGGCATCCCGTGGATCTCAACGCACCCGACCGCACACTCCGGATCGGCGGCCGTCCGCTGCCGGTCGCCGGTCCCGCCCGGATGTACGTCTGCGGGATCACCCCGTACGACGCGACCCACCTCGGCCACGCCCGCACGTTCGTCTGGGCGGACGTCGCGGCCCGCGTCCTGCGGCACGCGGGCGGGGACGTGCGCGTCTGCCGCAACGTCACCGACGTCGACGACGTGCTGAACCAGGCCGCCCACCGTGCGGGGAGCCCCTACGACAGCTTCGCCGCCGTCCAGCAGTACTACTTCGAACGCGACCTCGACACTCTCGGCGTCCACGCCGTCGACCACCAGCCCCGCGCGCACAACCACGTCCGCGAGGTCATCGCGCTGGCACAGGGCCTTCTCACCTCCGGCCACGCCTACGTCCACGACGGCACGGTGTACTTTCACGGCGGCGACGTTCCCGACCTGCCTTCGGACGAAGCCCACGCGCTCCTGGCCGAGTACGGGGACGAACCCGACGCTCCGGCCAAGCGGCACCCGTTCGACGTCGCGGTCTGGCGCCCGTCCCGCTCGGGCGAGCCCGCCTGGCCGAGCCCGTGGGGCCCCGGCCGGCCGGGCTGGCACGCCGAATGCGCCGCGATGGCCATGACGACCTTCGGCCCGTCCCTCGACCTGCACGCCGGCGGCACCGACCTGCGCTTCCCGCACCACGCCTACGAATCCGCGATGGCCGAGGCGCTGACCGGCGTGCGCCCGTTCTCCCGGGCCTGGCTGCACGTGGGCATGGTCCGCCGGGACGGCGAGAAGATGGCCAAGTCGACCGGCAACCTGGTCCTGGTATCCGACCTGGTCCCCGGCCACCCGCCCGCCGCCGTCCGCCTCATGCTGATCACCACCCCCTGGCAGGGCGAATGGGACTACACCCCCGATGTCCTGCCCCAGGCCGCCGCCCTCCTCGACCGCCTCCACACCGCCGCCGGCCGCCACACCGACTCCCCCACCGCCGAGGCAGCCGTGACCAAGGCGCTTCTCACCGACCTGGACGTCCCCACCGCCCTCGGCATCGCCGAACAGGAGGGCGGCCGCACCGCCCGCCTGACCATGCGAATCCTCGCCCTCACCTGACGCGCGGGACCTTGGTCCCCGCCATCGGGGCCGCAGGGCCATGGGGCGCGGCGGCCCGGCGGCGCGATGATGGACGGGCGTCGCGGAACCGAGGGAGGCACCCATGAGCCGAGCGCCATCGTGGACGACCGGGTCTCCTCATGCGCGCATCCTCGTCGGTGTGGACGGGTCTCCCGCGTCCCTGAGTGCGCTGCGCTGGGCCGTGAGCGAGGCCCGGCAGCGGAGCGCCGAGGTCCTGGCCGTCCGCTCATGGCAGGGACGGCCGGCGCCCTATGCGATCGTGGCGCGGAGGCCGCCCCTCGACCGGGAGCGGGAGCGGGCACGGCGCGCGCTCGCCAGGGACGTGCAGGCGGTGCTCGGCCCCGAGCCGGTGGTCCGCGTCCACCAGGAGTTGGCGTACGGCCACCCCGCACGCAACCTGCTGCGTCTCGCCGCGCGGGCGGACGTCCTCGTCCTCGGCGACACGCCGACCGAGCGCGGCCCGGTCAGAACGGCCTGCCTGCGCATGTCACCGTGCCCCGTCGTCCTCGTCCCGGCGGGCCCGCCCGCATCGATCGAGCAGCCGACGGAGACGCCAGGCCCCGTCACGACCCGTCGGTAGTGTTCCCGCGAGCGCAGTGATCACCTGATCGACGTCATCGCGGATGTGCTCGTGGCCACCTGTCGGGATCGCGTCCGTCCGGGTCCTGGGGTGGGCGGTTCGCGCTGGTCAGAGGGGGTAAGGCACGGCGCGTCAGCCCGGCGGGGAGGCGACATCCGGGGGGAGGGACGCGATGCGACTGCGTTCGCGGCGGCGTGTGCGGGCGGTGCGCTGGCCCGTGGGCATGGGCATCGCGGCGTGGCGGTGGATGCGGCGTTCGCGCGGGGTGCAGCGACAAAGGCTGCGGTCGGGGGCGCGGTCGGAGATCGACCAGCTCCCCCGGCGCGGCGGGGAGCGGATCCAGTCCCCGCGGGAGGGTGTCGGGCCGCTCTACCAGCGGCGGTACACCGTCCGGATCTCCGGTAGCCCGCTGACCGCCGCGGAGCTGATCAGCCGCCTGGGAGCCGACCTCAACGCCGCCTCACCGGTGGAGGTCGCCGTCTTCGACAAGACCGCGGGGACGTCCCGGCCGCTGGAGATGGGGGACGAGTACGTCGTCCACATGCCGGGGCCGTGGAACTGCCCGGTCCGGGTCGTGGAGCGCACCCCGGCGTCGTTCCGGTTCGTGACGCTGAGCGGGCATCTGGAGGCCGGGGAGATCGAGTTCCGGGCGTCCGAAACCGGGGAGGACGAGCTCGTGTTCACGATCGAGTCCTGGGCGCGGAGCGGAGACCGGCTGGCGGAGGCCCTCTATGAAGGGGTGGGCCTCGCCAAGGAGATGCAGCTGCACATGTGGGCGCATTTCTGCGCTCGCGTCGCCGAGATGTCCGGTGGCGACCGGATCGGCGAGGTGGAGGTCCAGACCGAGCGGACGGACGTCTCCGGCGGCGGCCCGGCGCGGCGGCTCGTCACCCGCGCGGTCACCGCGGCGTTCGCACGCCCCTTCGCCCTGGCGGCACGGGTGCGCGACCGGCCCCTGCATCCCCGGGGGGTCGTGTTCGACGCCACGCTCGTCCTGCGGGGCTCGTCCCGCTACTGGGGCGTCCCGTTCCTGGACGAACGCGCGGAACTGGCGGCCGAGGTCCGGCTCTCCCGCGCGATCGGGCTGCCGCCGCAGCTGCCGGACCTGCTGGGCCTGGCGCTGCGCTGGACGCAGCCGCCGGCGGCCGACGCGGAGGCCGGCGCTGAGGCGGGCGGCACCGCGGAACTGCTGCTGGCCACCACCGGGCACACGCCGATAGGCCGCCGGCTGCTGCGTCCCTCGTCCCACTGGAGCCCGGCGTTCTACGGTTCCCTGCTCGCGTACCGGGCCGGCGACCGCCGGATCCTGCTGGGCGCGGTCGGGGACCCGGCCCGGTTCATCCCGGCCGATCTCGCGTCGCTCGCCTACTCCGTGGACTACCGGCCACTGGAACTGGACCTGGTGGTGGCGACCGAGACCGGCCGGTGGGAGCGCTTCGGCGGGCTGCGCATCCTGGGCCCCGGACGGGGCGACAACGAAACGATGCGCTTCAACCCGGCGGAGAACCCCATCCCGGATCTGCCCCCGGCGGGACTGCTCCAGCAGGTGCGCGGCCCCACCTACGCCGCCGTCCAGCACGTCCCCCACCGCACCCGGGATCTCCGGTCCGCGGAGCGCCGCCGCCCGGAGAGGGCGCCCCGATGAAGGGGAGCACCCGCGTCCAGCGGCGCATGCTTCGCCAGCGCGCCGCGCTGCACCGCCTCCCCCTCAACTTCGATCCGCGGCGGCACGACGTCCACAGGCCGGAGGACGGCTGGCACGTCGACGACTACCGGCAGCCGCTGCCGAGCGAGCCGCCCGGCCCGACCGTCCCCGGCGGAAGCTGGGAGACCGCCCGCCGCCTGGTGGCGGACTACGAGTACGCGGACCCGGCCATCATCCGGGAGGTCTGCCGTTCGGGGCCGCCCGAACCGGACCAGGACATGCTCTTGCAGGGCCGCTTCTACGGGCTGCGCTTCTACCTCGGGGTACGCATCGGGGAGGTCGTCGACGGCTACATCGAGCGGGACGGCCGCCGCGCGCGTGTGTGGGGCTGGAACTACCGGACGCTGAAGGGGCACCTCGAACGCGGCCAGATGGACCAGGAAGTGCGCAAATGGCTCGACACCGGCGAGGTGGAATTCCACATCCACGTCTTCTCGCAACGGGGCCCCATCCCGAATCCCGTCGTCCGGCTCGGCTTCGTCCTCTTCGGCCGCCTGACCCAGGTCAGGTTCTACAGGCGAGCGTGCCACCGCATGGAAACGCTGACGGCGGCCGCACTCGCCGACCAGCGCCAGGCCGCCTGAACCGCACGACCGGTCACGGGCTTCAGGAGTCCGGCCGCGCGCCCACAGGGACGCGGCGGCCGGACGGCCGCAGCAGCGCGGGGGCCAGCCAGCGGTCGAGGAGGGCGCGCAGTTCCGCCTCCGGCTGCGGCGGCTCGCTCGGATGCTCCAGCAGCGAGGTCAGCAGCCGCATGATGATCTCGGCGAGGCCCTTGAGGTCGTCCTCGCCGACCCCGGCGGACGTCCAGTCGACCGGGAAGCGCTTCAGCATCTGGGCGCCGTAGGCGATGGCGTCCGTGGTGGTGGCCCCGCGTCCGAACGCGCCCGAGTCCCTGAGCTGCAGCAGCAGGCTCAACCGCGGCTCGGTCGGGATGGTCCGCAGGCAGAACATCATGCCCTCGACGACGGCCTCGGCCGGATCGCCGATCCCCTGGAGGTGGGCGACCAGCCGGTCGACGAACGACTCCGCGCCCTGCGCCGCCACCTCGCCCACGATGTCGCTGATGCGGGCGAAGTGGCGGTAGACGGTCTGGCGGGTGACGCCGAGTTCGTTCGCCACGTCCGACAGGGTCGTCTTCACGACGCCGTGCCTGTCGATGCAGCGGGCGGTCGCGTCGACGATGCGCTGCCGGGCCTCGGCGTCTGATGCGGGGGGCCTGCCTCCCCAGCCGTGGTGCGCCATGGCCCTAGGATCCCACAGCCCCCGCGGCCGGCCGCGGCGCGCGGACGCGCACCGCGGCCAGGACGAACGCCGCCGCGGCGACGGCGCACAGCGCGGCGTACCACAGGCTGCCGACCGGGGTGCCCTGCTCGGTGACGCCGCCGGTCGACGCGAAGTACGCCGGCAGCGCCGTCAGCCACAGGACGACGAGGACGCCCAGATACAGCGCCGGGTAGACCCGCACGAACAGCGGCGACCGGACGGGGGCGGGATCGGGATCGGCGCGCGTCGCGCGTCGCGCGTCCACGAGCAGGTAGAGGCCGGCGATCCAGACCACGGCGAGTTCGGCGGACAGGATGGCCCGCTGGATCCCGAGCTGGTCCTCGCCGCGGAAGGCGCCGCTCGGCGCGCTCACGATGATCATCGCCAGCGGCGTGACGGCGCCCGCGACGACGGTGCGCCAGCCGACGCTCCACCCCGGGCGCGCGTCCAGGCCGGCTCCCATCCCGACCAGCCGGACGACGAGGTAGGTCATCGCGCCGAAGGAGACCGAGGCGAACAGGAGCATGCTGTTCATCGGGACGGACGCGAGCGCCGGCTGGTTGATCATCTCGTTGCCGGGGTTCCACGCCCACCACTTCAGCTGCGGCCCGAGCTGGTCGAAGATCTCGTAGAAGACCTGGCAGGCGAACGCGACCGCCACCGAGCCGAGCAGCGGCCCGCGCCGGGCGAACACGCCGAGGGCCCGGACCAGCTCGTAGGCGAGCTGCGAGATCGCCGGGTAGAAGGCCACGATGTAGAGCGGCAGCCGGTCGTACATGAACTGCACGGTGAACACGTTGTGGGAGAAGATGAACCCGACGTGCTCCTCCAGGCCGAACCAGCCCGGGAAGTACAGCGGCGGCTCGATCACGGCCAGGTACACGACCGAGGCGAACCACAGCGAGATGTTGACCGGGTCGCCGTCGCGCCGCCACCGCCGCCACGCGTGGACGAGGGCGAACACCGCGCCGCCGACGATGAGCAGTTCGAGGAACGGCATCGTGCCGTTCTCCAGCCCGAACGGATTGCGGAACGTCACGAAGGGATCGGCGCCGCGGCAGGAGAAGCCGAGCCCTTCGGCGACGCGTTCGGCCACCGGATCGCAGGTGTAACCCATGTCCGACTCCCCTGATCAGGTTCCGACGAGGTCGTCGCCCCGGCGTGCTCCGCCGGCCGGCACGCCCTTCGGGCCGGTGTAGCCGGTGTAGTCGGTGCCGGGCGGATCCTTCCGCTCGTCGAACCCGCCGGGCACAACCGTCCGTCCGAGCCGATGGCGCAGTTTGTAGCGCGCGATGCCGAACCAGAACCGCGGGTCGGTGGCCATCTCCCTGAGCGACTTGTCGAGGTTGAACACCTGGGCGAACGTCTGCTCGACGTAGGCGTCCTCGCGGCTCGTGGCGTTGATGGCGTTGAAGATCGGCCAGCTGAACCGCGCGGCCAGCCTGCGGCGCCACGCAGGCGCGACCTCGCTCCCGGTCGCGAAGTCGTAGGCCTGGTCGCGCGCCATCGCGAGCATCCAGGGCACGTCCAGCGACTTCTTCTGCCGGGCGAGGAACTCCCTGAAGAAGCCGGCGTCGAGGGTCTCGCGACCGTCCAGCATCTCGCCGAGGATCAGCGCGGAACGCGCCGCCGAACTCATCCCCTGGGCGTAGAACGGATTGAAGGCGCAGACCGAGTCGCCGACGCCGACCAGCCCGACCGGCGGCACCTCCAGCAGGTCGAAGCGGCGCCACTTGTTGCCGGTGGAACGGGTCAGATGCACCTCGGACGTCGGCGTGCACGCGCGGGTCGCCCGCCCGAACGCCGCGGCGCGCACCCGGTCCACCGCGGCCTCGAACGCCTCGGTCTTGCGCGGCATCTGAATGCCCCACGACCCCATGCACACGATGGCGCGGTCGCCCTCGATCGGGAAGAAGTTGCTGAGGAACTCGTGCTCCTCGGGATGGTCGCCGGTGTCCTGGCTCGGCGTGATGACCAGGTGCCGCCACCACCACGACTCGGGGCGCTGCCCCTCGGGCGGCAGGTCGTACCACCGCGAGATGTAGGTGACCTTGGCGTCGAGGGTCTTCTCCGGCGGCGCCGACCAGCCGTCCGCCCCGAGCCATTCGACGACCGAGGAGCCGCGCCCGAGCGCGTCGACCACGAGATCGGCGGCCAGGTAGCCGTCCTCATCACCGCTGCGATACGCGACGCCCTCGACGCGCCCGTCCACCGTGCCGCCCCCGCTGGAGCGGAGCCCGGTGACGGTCACGCCCTCGCGGATCTCGATGGCCGGCAGCTCGCGGACCTTCTCCCGCAGCACCCGCTCGATGAGCACCCGGGAGCTGTAGACCATCGTCATCGACCCGGACTTGCGCGGCGCCCAGCCGTCGTTCTCGCAGTAGGCCGCGTCCATCGACGGCATCAGCCGCATGCCGCCCGCGGCGATCAGCGCCTCCTCGAACCCGGGGAAGATCTCCCCGATCGCGCGGCGCCCGGAGTTGAGCAGGAAGTGCGGGTGCTTGCTCTGCGGCACCCCCCGCCGATGCTCGGCGCCCGGCGGAAGCTCGTCCCGCTCCAGGACGACCACCTTCTCGAAGCGCCGGGCGAGCACCCCCGCCGCGCACAGCCCCGCCACGCTGCCACCGAGCACCACCGCCGTCCCTCGCCGCATCCCGTCGCCCTTCATTCATACAGTTTTTGAGTGAATGTATGATTGAGAGCAGGCCGCGTCAAGACCAGCGACGCGTCAGATGTGGTGGCGGAGCAGGAGGTCGGCGGGATAGGGGTCGAGGTAGGTCTGCTGGGCCAGGTAGGCGAGATGCTCGCCTTCGGCGTGGTGGCGCAGCAGAGCGATCGGGACGCTGAGGGGCGCCTCGCCGCGCTGGTAGGTCTCGATCGCGAGCAGGATGTCGCGGCGCCGGGTCGGGTCGAGGTGCGCGCTCAACGGGCCTAAGACGTGCAGCAGCGCGTTGGCGTGGCGACCGCGCTTGGGACGGACGGCGAAGGCTTCTGCGAAGGCGCGGCGGTAGTCGGTCTCCACATCCTGGCGCGGCCGGGTACCCGCCTGGGCGACGATGCGGCCCATGTCCCGGTAGGCGACCGTGTCGTGGGCGAGGATCTGCAGCTTGTGGCGGCTGTGGAAGGCGACCAGATCGCGGGGGCGCCAGTCGCCGGCGAAGAGCTCGCGCAACCGCGCGTGGGCGAAGACGCGCTCGACGAAGTGTTCGCGGAGGACGGGGTCGCGGAGCCGGCCGTCCTCTTCGATGGGAAGGTGCGGGAGCGCATCGGTGACGAGTGCGGCGAACACGCCGCGGCCCCGGCGGTCGACCGGCTGCCCGTCGGTGCGTTCGCCGGGCCGGCCGGACGCGTAGCGCGGCAGGCTCAGCAGCCCGCAGCTCGGCGATCTCGATTTGAACACGTACCCGTCGATGTCGGCGAGGCCGGGTAGCCGGTCGTCCGCGAGGGCGGCCATCGCCTCGGTGTGGTCGGAGGCCCGGTCCTTGGTGACGATCCGCCCGTCGCTGAGCAGGTGCAGGCTCGGGCGGGGGGCGCCGAGGCCGATCTCGATCTCCGGGCAGACGGGGACCCAGTCGACGTGGCGGGCGAGGGGCCCGGTGAGGAACCGGTCGCGGCTGTGGCCGCCGTTGTAGCGGACCGGCGCGCCCAGCAGGCAACTGGACACCGCCAGCCGGGGACGCGGAGGAGCGCCCGGCGCCGGACCGGGCGGTGGCCCGGGAGAGGTCACAGCAGATCCCTCAACCGCCGCACCCCGCGGGTCGTGCGCGCCTTGACGGTGCCGAGCGGGATCGCCAGCCGGTCGGCGATCTCCCGCTGGGTCAGCTGCCCGAAGTGGGCGAGCACGATCGCCTGCCGCTGCGGGGACGGCAGCCCGGCGAGCGCGTCGCGGACGTCGCATGCCGTGTCCACGGCGGAGGTGGCGTCGGGCACGCCGATGGTGTCCTCCAGCGGCACCGACCGCCGGGAGTGCCGCGCCCCGGCCCGCAGCAGGTCGATGGCCCGCCTCCGGGCGATGGCCAGCACCCACGGCTCCAGGGCGCGTGCCGGGTCGAAGCGCCCGCGTGATCGCCAGACCTCCAGGAAGACCAACTGGACGACGTCGTCCACGGCATGGTCGGGCACCAGCCTTCCCGCGTGGCGGCGGACGAGGGGACCCAGCACCGCATAGCACTCGCTCAGCGCCGTCTCGTCGCCTTCGGCGAGCCGCTGCTCCAGTGTCATGCGGTCCAGGTGCCCGCGGAAATCGCCGCAGAACGTGTTCATCGTCAAGGCGGGGAGAAGCGGTGACAGAGCAGCGCAAAGTGACGAGCCCTCACTTGAGCGGGTCGTGGCCCCAGTTCATCAGCGAGTAGCGCCACCTGGTGTCGGCGACGTCACCGGACGGACGCTGGGCGAGGTGCCGATGGACGTACCCGGTCACCTTGCGCATGTGCGCGTAGTCGTCCGCGCTCAGGTCCGCCCTGTTCGCCCGGAGCAGCTCGACGATCCGGCGCCCGGACGCGTGGCCCGTCGATTCCCCGCCGCCGTCCTTCTGGCCGGCCGACCGCGACTCCTCGGTATCCAGCCATCGCTCCAGTTCCTCGGCCGTCATGTTCACGGCCGCACCGAACTCTGCCGCCGTCTCGTCCTCGGCGCTCACTTCGAGCCCCTGCGCTTGCGCAGCGCCGAGCCCTTGTGGGCGGCCTTCTTGCCGCTCTTCTCGCTCCGCACGACGTACTGCGGTTCCTCGGGCGAGGCCGCGACGGTACGGCCGGCCTCCTTCCGGCGGTCGGTGACCTTCTTCTCCACCCGGCCCTCGGCCGTGGAGCCGTGGCTGCGCCAGGTGACCTCGTCGCCCACGGCGGGTTCCTTCTTCCGGTCTCCCATGCGCGTCGCGGTACCCGCTCCGTCCGCATCGATGCCGAGCACGGCGCTGGTCGCTCCGGCGTCCGGGAGCCGGCGGCCCGGCCGCCGGATGCGGCGCCATTCGAACGGTGCAGGGTGGCCAAAAATCATTTTTAGGACGAGCTTGTGCAGGTCAGACGGGGGTACGGGCGGACCGACCAAGGAGGAAGAATGATCAACTCACTGCATAGGATGGGCATCCGGTCCAGCTTCATGTACACGGCGGGCATCGTCTCGGTCGGCCTGTCGCTCGCCTCTTGGGCGGCGTCCAAGCAGCTTGAGGACGCGGGCCTGGAGCGCGCCGACCGGTGGGGCATCTTCGTCGGCGAATGGGCCCCGACCTTCTTCGCCATGGGTATCGCCCTCCGCATGGAGGAGACCCGCGACGAGGCCGCACTCGAGGCGGGCGGGCGGCACGGCTCGATGGACGAAAGGGTCTCCGCATCCCAATCCGCCGCCATGCGGTAATCGCGGCGAATCCGGTCGCACCTCCGCATCTCCGTGCACCGTGCACCGTGCACCGCGAGCCGTGCAACCGATCGGCCGCCCGGTTCCGAAGAACGATGCAGAACCCTTCGGACAATGATGGAGGAACAGTGCACTCTCGACATCGTGTGCACGGCTCGCCCGGCGGGCGCTGATGGCCGCGAACGGTCCGGTCGTCGTGATCGGAGCGGGTCTGTCCGGGCTGTCGGCGGCGATCCACCTTGCGGCGCGGGGCCGCGACGTCGTGGTGCTCGAGGCCCGTGACGAACCGGGTGGATGCTGCGGATCGGCCTCGGCCGGCGCCTACCGGTTCGACACGGGCCCTTCGGTGCTGACCATGCCGCACGTACTGGCCGACACGTTCGGCGCGGCGGGCGAGGACATGGGCGGCGTGCTGCCGCTCCGGCGCCTGGACCCGTTCTACCGGCTGTCCTTCCACGACGGCTCGCGGCTGGACGTGGTGGCGGGGGCGCAGCGGATGGCCGAGAACGTCCGCGCCCTGTGCGGGCCGGACGAGGCCGCCCGGTACCTGCGGTTCCGGCGGCGGCTCGGGGCGATGTTCGAGGCCGAATGGTCGTCGTTCATCGACGCGGACATGACCCGGCTGCGGAGCATGGCCCGTCCCATCGCGCTGCTCAGGCTGGCGGCGGCGGGCGGGTTCCGGCGCCTGGACCGGTTCGTGGCGGGCCAGCTGACCGACGAGCGGCTCATCAGGGCGCACACCTTCCAGGCGCTGTACGTCGGGCTTCCTCCGGCCGAGGCGCTCGCCGTCTATGCGGTCGTCGCGCACATGGACACCGTCGGCGGGGTGTACTTCCCCGCGGCGGGCGGTATGCACGCCGTCCCACGGGCCCTGGCCGCCGTGGCCGAGAAGGCCGGCGCCGCGATCCGGTACGGGGTGCGCGCCGAGCGGGTCGAGACGGACTCCCACGGGGTGGCCGCGGTCCGGCTGGACGGCGGCGAACGGCTGCCCGCCGGGGCGGTCGTGGTCGCCTGCGACCTGGCGGAGGCCCACCGGGGGCTGCTGCCCGACGCGGCGGGCGACTGGCGGCTGCGCCGGCCGCGGTACTCGCCGTCCTGCCTGGTCATGCACTTCGGGATCGACCAGCGGCGGCCGGGCCGCGCGCACCACACGCTGCACTTCGGCCGGGAGTGGGCCGGCGCCTTCGCGGCTCTGGCCGCCGGACGTCCGCAACCCGACCCGAGCCTGCTGGTCACCTGCCCCGAAGGGGACGACACGGCGGCACCGCCCGGCCACTGCACGCTGAGCGCTCTGGAACCCGCCCCGAACACGGTGAGCGGAGCCGGCTGGGACCGTCTCGGGCCGTGGCTGGAGCAGCGCCTGCTCGGCCGCCTGTCCGACCTGGGGTACGGCGACCTCTCGGCGGCGCCGCGGCGGACCTTCGATCCGCGGGACTGGGCCCGCCTGGGCCATTCGGCGGGCACGCCGTTCGCGCTGGACCACCGGTTCGCCCAGACGGCCTGGTTCCGGCCCGCCGGCCGCAGCCGCCGCGTCCCCGGCCTGCACTTCGCCGGGATGTACACCGCGCCCGGTGTGGGTGTCCCGCCGGCTCTGATCTCCGGACGGCTCGCCGCCGCCCGCATCCTGGAAGGCCGCCGATGACGCTGACCGCGAGCTACGAGCACTGCCGCCGTCTCAACGCCCGCCACGGACGCTCCTTCTACCTGGCCACCCTGCTGCTGCCGGCGTGGAAGCGCAGGCATGTGCACGCGCTGTACGGGTTCACCCGCCACGTCGACGACATCGTGGACGCCTGCGGCGCGGCGGCGGACACCGGCGGACGGGCCAGTGCGCTCGACGAGGTGACCCGGCGGCTGACCGCGAGCCTGGCGGGCGAGGCGATCGAGGACCCCGTGCTGCCCGCGTTCGCGCACACCGTCCGCTCCTTCGGCATCGAGCGCACCGACCTCGACGCCTTCCTGCGGTCCATGCGCGCCGACCTCACCGTCACCCGGTACGCCACCTACGACGACCTGCTGATGTACATGGAAGGATCGGCCGCCGCGATCGGGCTGATGATGCTCCCCATCCTGGAGACGGTGCCCGGCGCCGGCCGGTCGGCCCGCGAGCCCGCACGCGAGCTGGGACGGGCGTTCCAGCTGACGAACTTCCTGCGGGACGTCGCCGAGGACCTGGCCCGGGGCCGCGTCTACCTGCCGCAGGAGGACCTCGCCAAGTTCGGGGTCACCGAGGACGACCTCCACGGCAGCGGCCGTGAGCGGGCGCTGCGCGAACTGGTGGCCTTCGAGGCCGGCCGCGCCCTGGACCACTACCGCCGCGCCCTCGACGGCGTGGAACTGCTGGCCCCCTCCTCCCGTCCCTGCATCCGGGCCGCGTACGAGCTGTACGGCGGCATCCTGGACGAGATCGCCGCGGCCGGCCACGACGTGCTGACCGCGCGGGCGCGGGTCCCGCGCCACCGCAGGGCCGCGATCTTCGCGCGGCACCTGCTGGCCGCCTCCGCCGCCGGCCGCGCCGAGCGGCGGCACCCCGCCGGGGCGGCCTGACATGGGCGGGACGACGCACCCGGTGGTGCTGGACGCGATGGGCGGCGATCACGGGCCGGCGGAGACGGTTCCGGGAGCGCTGGAGGCGCATCGTGACCACGGCGTCCCGGTCCTGCTCGTCGGGCGGACGGACGACGTGCAGCGCGAACTGCGGCGGCACGGCGGCGCCGGCGAAGTGGAGGTCCTGCACGCCGGCGAGATCGTGCCGATGGCCGAGCGCGGCGCGGAAGCCGCCGCACGGCGGGATTCGAGCCTGATGGTCGGGTGCGCGCTCGCCCGGCGGCGGGGCGCTTCACTGGTCTCGGCCGGGTCCACCGGGGCCGTGGTGACCTGCGCGGTCCGCGCCTTCGGGCGGCGGGAGGGCGTGCTGCGCCCGGCGCTGGCCGTGGCGCTGCCGACACTGACCGGTTCCACCGTGCTGGTCGACGCCGGCGGGACCGCCGACCCGACCGCGGCGATGCTCGCGCAGTTCGCTCTGCTGGGCGCCGCCTACGCGCGCAACGTCCTCGGCGTACCCGACCCGTCGGTGGGTCTGCTGTCCATCGGCACCGAGCTGGGGAAGGGCAACCGGCTCGTCCGCGAGGCCGCCGGGCTGCTGCCGGGCATGCCCGTCCGCTTCCACGGCAACGTGGAGGGCCACGATGTGCTGGCCGGAACGGTCGACGTGGTCGTGACGGACGGCTTCACCGGCAACGTCGTGCTGAAGAACATCGAGGGCTGCGTCCGAACGACCCTGGACATGGTCGCCGAAGCCGGCATCGCCCCGCCGGGGCGGCTCGCCGGTGTCGCACGGCGCTACACGGCGGAGGCCCACGGGGGTGCCGCCCTGCTGGGGCTGGCCGGCACGGTCGTCGTGGGGCACGGCTCCTCACGATCCGCCGCCATCGCCCGTGCGTGCGTGGTCGCCTCCGAGCTCGGCGCGGAGACCGGGTTCGTGCCGGCGGACGGCCGGGCCTCCGTGGGGCCGGTCGCGTGAGGTGCTCACCCGGTGCCCCCGGCGCGCAGCGGGTCATGCCCGTCCCAGGTGCCTCGGCTCGCGTAGGGGGTGAATCGGGCGAACAGCTCCTCTGCGTACCAGTCTTCGCCGCGCACGCGCTCGATGACGGTGCGGTGCGCGTCCGTCCGGTAGGCGAACCGCGCCATGGCGTTCTCGTCCTGCCACAGCGAGAAGGTCGCCTGCCGGGCCAGCGGCCACTCCCCCACCCCGATCGAGGCCAGGCACCCCTCCTGCCGGCGCAGTTCCCCGTCCACGCGCGGGACCGATCGGTAGAAGGGCACCAGCCGGGTGGAACGGATCGACGCCCTGGTCAGCACGGCCACCGGCCCGTCCCCGGCATGCCTGGCGGGTTCGGCCGCGGCGAAGGGGTCGCGGCCACCCCAGCGGCCACGGGAACCCAGCGGCGCGAGCCGGACATGCCACGACTCCTCGGCCTCCTCCCTCCACCGTCCGGCCACGGGCGAGCGCGCGAGGAACTCCTCCAGCGCCGGCTCGCCGTCCCACACGGCGAACAGCGCCCAGCGGCGCAGATCGGCGCCCAGGCTCATGGACCGGCCGCGGCCCGTGCCCAGCAGCCGCCAGAACGACAGACCTCCGGTGCGGCGCAGCGCCGGCCGGTCGAACGCCATGTGCCGCATGGCGTCCAAACCCGCATACCTGGTGAGGTGGAACGAGGCGATGACCCTGGCATCGGCGGCTCCCATGCTCGGCGCGGCCATCGGCGGCTACCTGCTCGGCTCGGTGCCGGTCGCGGTGCTCGTCGGACGCGCCCACGGCTTCGACCCGCGTGACGTCGGCGACCGCAATCCCGGCTTCTGGAACATGATGGAGCAGCTCGGCTGGAAGGCCGCCGTCCCCGTGTTCGCCGGCGACATGCTCAAGGGCACCGCGGCGGGCCTGGTCGGGCTGGCCGCGGGCGGAGGCGAGACCGGCACGCTCGGGACGGTCGCCGG
The DNA here is from genome assembly GCF_040643275.1 of Spirillospora sp. NPDC047418. Lineage (NCBI taxonomy): Bacteria > Bacillati > Actinomycetota > Actinomycetes > Streptosporangiales > Thermomonosporaceae > Spirillospora > Spirillospora sp. NPDC047418. The sequence continues at coordinate 196,344 of NZ_JBEYTW010000003.1, read as the reverse complement.
CGCGAGCGTCCTGCCCGTGTACGCGGCGGTCGGCGCCGCGATGATCGGGCACGCCTGGCCGGCGTTCGCGGGACGGCGGGGCGGCCGCTCGATCCTCGCGTTCGCCGGCGGCTTCGCGGTGATCTGCCCGCCGGCGTTCGGGCTCGGCGTCGGGCTGCTGACCGGCGTGAGCCTGGCCACACGTTCGTTCGCCTGGGGCACGCGCGCGGCGGTCTTCTCCCTGCCCGTGCTGCAGCTGTTCTTCACGCCCGTCGAGCACGTCGCGGGCACCGGGGCGCTGATGTGCCTCATCGGGCTGCGCTTCGGTCAGGCCGCCGTGGCGGGGCGCCGCGCCTGACCGCCGGCCGGCCGTAGGTCCGTCCCCGCCAGGTACGCGCCGGCCTCAGCGCCGACCACGTCAGGCGCGCCGCCATCGGCACGTCGAGGAGCGGCGAGATCCACAGGCCGAGGCCCGGACGGGCGTAACTGCCCCGCAGGGCCGTCGTCAGGAGGAGCCGCTGGACGAGCAGGCCGAGGTCCACCGGCGTCGGGCGCCCCGTCACCAGCCGCACCACCGGCAGGGCGAGGGTCAGCCAGACGACCGCGAGATCGGCTGCCAGCCAGCCGTTCCCGGTCACGTCCCGCAGCGAGATCGACCGTCCCCACTCGCGCCACACACCGGTGGCCGACACGTGCATGTCGACGTCCAGCAGGGCTCCGGCGTCCCGGAAGGCGATCCGCCACCCCTCCCGGGCGAGGAGCCGGCCGAGGGCGACGTCGTCGGTGAGGTGGCCGCGGACCCGTGCGAACCCGCCGGCCCTCAGCATCGAGTCCCTGCGGAAGGCCATGCACTGGCCGTTGAGCAGGAGCCGGTCAGGCGACGCGGCGACCGGGCCGATCGGCCCGAAACGGTAGACCAGGCCGGCGAGGAACGAGGCGTGCAACGCCTGCTCGGCCACGCCACCGCAGCGGAACCGCGGCCCGGCCGACACCAGGTCGAAGGTGTCGAGCAGTGCCACGAGCTCCGCGCACAGACCCGGCTTGGGGCGGGTGTCGGCGTCCAGCAGGACCACGATCGGCCCCGCGGCGGCGCGCACGCCCTGGTGCAGCGCCCACTGCTTGCCGACCCAGCCGTCCGGCAAGGGTGCCCCGCGGACGACCGCGGCGCCCAGCCGTGCCGCGATCCGTGCCGTACCGTCGCGCGACTCGTCGTCCACGACGATCACCTCGGACACGTCGGGGTCCGCGAGCAGGGGCCGCACGCAGCCCTCGATCCGGGACTCCTCGTCACGCGCGGGGATCACCACTGAGACCGGCCGGGGCGGTGGGCCGGAGCGTCCGGGCACGAAGGCCGCGGGACGCTTCCTGCCGCGCGCCAGCCGCGTGGCCGCCAACCCGGCGGCCACCGCCTGGAGCGGTGTCAGCGTTCTCATCTCCACTCGCACCCCGCCCGTACCGGAAAGTCTCGCTCGACGAGCGAGGCGACGATCCGGCCGCCCATCGCGACCAGCGGCAGCCCGCCGCCCGGATGCACCGACCCGCCCACCAGGTACAGCCCGCGCCGGGGCCCCCTGTTGCCCGGTCTGCGGAACGGCGCGAGCGCGCCCCGGTAGGCGGTCCCGTAGATCGCACCGCCCCACGCGCCGTACCGGTCGCGCAGGTCCGCGGGGGTGAAGGACTCCACGAACCGCAGCCGTCCGGACAGGTCGTGCCCGCGGCGTGCCAGCCGTTCCAGCACCAGGTCGCGGTAGGCGTCCGGGGTCATCGGCCAGCGGCCCGGATCACCGGCCGGGACGTTGACCAGCAGCACCCAGTTCTCCGCTCCGGCCGGTGCCTGGGACGGGTCGTCCACCGCCGAGCAGCCGATGTAGATCGTCGGGTCCTCCGGCGGTACCCCGCGTTCGAAGATGTCGCCGAACTCCCGCCGGTAGTCGGCGGAGAAGGCGACGGAGTGGTGCGGCAGCCCGTCGGTACGCCCCGCCACGCCGGCGAGCAGCAAGAACGCCGACGAGGACGGGCCCAGGCGGCCGATACGGCGCAGCCTCCGCCGATCCGGCAGCAGCCGGCCGTACAGGGCCGCGGCATCGGCGTTCACCACCACCGCATCGGCACCCACCCGCTCCCCCGAGGCCAGCACCGCGCCCGACACCGCCGACCGGTCGGCGACCACCTCCACCACCTCGCTGCCGGTATGGACGTCCACGCCCGCCTCGATCAGCAGGCGGGCCAGGTCATCGGCGAGCCGGGGCAGCCCGCCCGGCACGTACCAGCCCCCGTCCCCGTGCTCGATCGCCGGAACGCAGCCGAGCGCGGCCGGCGCCCGATACGGGCTCGACCCCGCGTACGTCGCGTACCGGCCGACGTACTGGCGCAGCCGCGGGTCACCGAAGAACCTGCGGGCCAGGCCGTCCAGCGTCCGGCCCGGCGCGACCGCGCGAAGGTCGCCGATCCGCGCCTGCTCGGGCCGGCGGCCCAGCGGCCCCGCGAAGAACGTCCGCCGCGACGCCTCCAGGCAGCGCGCCGCCCAGTCATGGAAGGCGCGCCAGGCTTCGCCCTCCCCGGGGGCCAGCTCCTCGACCTGTGCCGCCATCCGGTCCGGATCGCGGTAGGCGCGCAGCTCGGACCCGTCGGCGAAGCGGTAGCGGCACAGTTCGTCCAGTTCCACCAGCCCGCGTCCGGCACCCAGCTCCCGGAAGATCTCCGGAAGGGTCAGCAGTGACGGCCCCAGCGAGAAGACGAATCCGTCACGCTCGCGCTCGGCGAGCTTCCCGCCGAGCCGGTCCAGCCGTTCGTCCAACCGGACCCGGTGGCCGCCCCGCGCCAGCAGCAGCGCGGCGACCATCCCGCCCACGCCGCCGCCGACAACGATCACCTCGGCCATCGGCCCCTCCACGCCAGCACGGCGAACGTCCCCATCGCCGCCCCGCCGGCCACGGCCACCACCCGGTCCGGCGGCTCGAACACCGCCGCGAACGCCAGCGTCTCCATCACGGCCATCACCCCGTAGATCGCGACGAGCCCCCCGGACGCGGCCGCCCCGGTCCGTCCGACGATCACGTCGATCATTCCCATGACCAGCAGCGACACCACCAGCCACCCGGCGAAATTGCTGATCGGCACTCCCCGGTACGGCCCCTCGTCCGCCCACCTCCACAAGCCCAGCCGAAGCATCTGCGGATCCAGGAACAGATCCCACGCCGTCAGCGCCAACGCCCCCGCCAGGCACCGCTTGAGCCCGCCGTCCGGGACGATCGCAGTGGCGACCGCATGCGCGGCCAGCCCCATACCGCCCCACGCAACCGCCACGATCACCGGCACCCCACCCGGCTGAGGCCGCAGCAGCGCCGTATAGGCGTACTCCCCGAACGGAACACCCGAGCGGACACCGATCCACTCCGCCGCATACCCCGCGGCCGTCGCGGCACCGAAGGCCCCGACGGCGCGGCCGGCACCGTTCCGCCCCGCGGTGAACGTCACGGCGCTCGCCGCCAGCAGCACCACGACGACACTCGTCAACCGGATCGGCTCGCGCCGCACCCCCGACAGCACCTGCGCCACCACCATCGCGCCCAGGCAACCGGCCCCCGCGACCGCCCAGCCCCTGGCCCGCCGTCCGGCGCCGCTCACGCGCCGCCCGGCCCGCCGTCCGCCCACCTGCCCCATACACAGCCTTCGCAGAAGACCACCACCGCGGATGCACCCTCTTGCGGGGCGATCGCGATGCGCGGACCGCCCGTGTGCGGCGAAGTCCTGGCGGCGGACGGGAAAGCCGATGGTGTGATCTACGAAACTCTGCAGCCGCCGTGGTAGATATTCGTCCCGAAGCCGGGTAGTCTTCCTGTCATCGAAGAGAGAAGAGTCCAGGGCAACCGGCAGAGGACGAACTGTCGGCACGCAGGAATCACGCGGACGGTGCGTGCCGGGGTCAACGCAGTGCAAGGGACCCCGGCAGCCGGTCCGGCCGGCGGCGACCGCGCCGCCGGTAGCAGGAGATCGAAAAGAACACGCAGTACAGGTAGTGATGTCGAGGAAAGGAGGGTTCGACGCCATCGGGATCGCCCGCTGCAGGCTTTCATCAGCCCGCGCGGGTACCGCAGCTCCACAGATTGGACGGTGGTCTCCGGTCACGCATCCGCGATCCCCGCGCACCCGCTCTCGTCTGAGCGGGCGACGCGGAAGACCGGCTCAGAGCCGGTAGATGGTGTTGTACCTTTGGGCCCCGGTGCCGCTGTTCGGCACCGGGGCCCTCGTTGTCGCCACTACCGACCTAAGGCGATACGGACGGTTAAGTGAGAGCACCCCAGCCGGCCCAGGCCGGCGACCAGCAAGGCCAGGCCCCGCAGGACCAACCGGAGCGGCAGGGGCCGGCGCAGGCCGAGCCCGGTGATCGTCTCGAGGGCAGGCTCGACGATGAGGACTACCCGGCCTACAGCATGGGCCGCGCCGCCGAGATGCTGGAGGTCACCCCGGCTTTCCTGCGCAGTCTCGACACGGCTCGGCTGATCGTCCCGCAACGATCGCCGGGCGGGCACCGCCGCTACTCCCGGTACCAGCTGCGGCTGGCGCAGCGCGCCCGCGACCTGGTCGGCCAGGGCACCCCGCTGGAGGCGGCCTGCCGCATCATCATCCTGGAAGACCAGCTCGCCGAGGCCCAGCGGATCAACGCCGAGCTCCGACGGCACCGGCCGTCACCGCACCGGAACAGGCCGGACGAGGCGTGAGCCGGTGGTCGCCGCCGGGATCGATCTAGCGGGGTAGAGGGCGACGATGGCGGTGGGCATCGTCGAGGCCGTCATCGAAGCCGGCGAGCAGCCCCGCCACGGCGACGAAGCGGTGGTGCGCATCCTTGCTCGCACTCTGCGCCCCGATTGAGGGCCTACCGTGCCCGCTTCGGCAGGGACCCGTCACAGATACGGGATCCTCGCCTCCCGCGGCGGCAAAATCCCGGACCCGCACGCTTGTGGACGCCTGTTCCGGGTAGGCGGGGTCCGACCGAGGAGGGCAGATGATCAACACGCCGCATGGGCGGGACGCGAGGTCCGACCTCATGTACACGGCCGGCATCGCCCCGGCCGGGTCGGCGTTCGCCCCATGGGCGGCGCCGAACCGGTCCGCGGCGGCGATGCGATAGCGACGCCGGGACGCGGCCGGTCGTGAGCCGGGACGAGTTGTGCCTCGTGACGGGGGCCAGCGGCTACATCGGAGGCCGGCTGGTGCCCGCGCTGCTGGACGCCGGGTACAGGGTGCGGTGCATGGCCCGTTCGGCGCGGCGGCTGCGCGACCACCCCTGGGCCGGACGGGTGGAGATCGTGGAGGCCGACGCCACCGATCCGGAGGCGACGCGGCGCGCGCTGGACGGTGTCGACGTCGCCTACTACCTGATCCATGCGATCGGCCGTCCGGGCGGCTTCGCCGACAGCGATCGCCGGGCGGCCCGCACGTTCGCCGGGGCGGCGCGGGACGCGGGGGCGAGGCGACTGGTCTATCTCGGCGGCATGGAACCGGAGGAGGAGTTGTCGCCGCACCTGCGGTCCCGCGCCGAGGTCGGCAGGATCATGCTGGACAGCGGGGTTCCCGCGGTATGGCTGCGGGCCGCAGTGATCATCGGCTCCGGTTCGGCGTCGTTCGAGATGCTGCGCTACCTCACCGAGCGGTTGCCGGTGATGATCACGCCGCGGTGGGTGCACACCAGGATCCAGCCGATCGCGATCCGGGACGTCCTGCACTATCTGGTGGCGTCCGCGGACCTGCCCGCCGACGTGAGCCGCGGGTTCGACATCGGCGGGCCGGACGTGCTCACCTACGCCGGCATGATGCGCCGGTACGCCGCCGTGGCCGGGTTGAGGCGGCGGCTCATCGTCTCCGTTCCGGTGCTGAGCCCGGGTCTGTCGAGCCTGTGGGTGGGCGCCATCACTCCGGTCCCGGGCGGTCTCGCGCGTCCGCTGGTGGAGTCGCTGCGCAACGAGGTCGTGTGCACCGAGAACGACATCGGCCGGTACGTCCCGCCTCCTCCGGGAGGACCGATCGGCTTCGACCGCGCGGTCGCCCTCGCACTGCGCCGGGTCCGTGAAGCGGATGTCGCCACGCGCTGGTCGTCGGCCAGTACCCCGGGCGCGCCGAGCGATCCGCTGCCGACGGACCCGGACTGGGCCGGTGGCAGCCTCTACACCGACGACCGCTCGTGCCGCGCGGACGCCGGGCCGGAGCGCCTGTGGGAGGTCGTCGAGGGGATCGGCGGGGAACGCGGCTGGTACTCGTTCCCGATCGCCTGGCGGGCACGGGGCGTCCTCGACCGGCTGGTCGGCGGCGTCGGGCTGCGGCGAGGGCGCCGGGACCCGCGCCGGCTGCGCATCGGGGAGACGGTGGACTTCTGGCGCGTGGAGGAGATCGAGCCGGGACGGCTGCTGCGGTTGCGCGCCGAGATGCGGCTGCCCGGCCTGGCCTGGCTGGAGCTGAGGGTGTCGGAGCAGGACGGCCGCGGCCTGCTGGAGCAGCGGGCGCTGTTCTCTCCGCGGGGGCTGGCCGGCCATGCGTACTGGTGGGCGCTCCGGCCGTTCCACCGCCCGATCTTCGCCGGGATGTGCCGCGGCATCGCCCGCGCGGCCGAACGGCCCCGGCCAGAGCGCCTCAAACGCCCCGGGAGCTGAACCGAACAGCCACGTTCAGGCCGCCCTCAGGGCGCGCGTCGGCGGTGAGAGCGGCGTGGTGAGCTTGGACGACGGCGTTCACAATGGCCAGGCCGAGACCGTAGCCGTCGCTGAGCCCGTGGCGATCAGGCGCCAGCCTTTGGAAGGGCTGGAATAGGCGCTGGATCTCGTCGCCGGGGATGACCGGCCCGCTGTTGGCGACGTGGAGAACCGCCTGCGTGCCGGAGGTCCGAGTAGTGACCTCTACATGGCCGCCTGCGTGGTTGTGGCGGATGGCGTTGTCGACGAGGTTGGCGACGAGGCTTTCGATCAACTTCGGGTCCCCGGCCGTCACCGCGGGCGTCAGGTGCTCGGCGACGTCGATGCCCCTCTCCGCCGCCTGGCCGCGGCGGAGGGCGAGCGCTCCTTCGACGGCTCGGGCCAGGTCGAGGCGGTCCCGGCGGGCGACACCGCGCTCGCTGGTGGCCAGGGCGAGCAGTGCCCGGACGAGCCGCTCCTGGTGTTCGCCGAGGGCGAGGGCCTCCCGGCAGGCCGAGCGCAGGGTGCCGGCGTCGGCGTCGGGGGCGGCGAGGGCGACTTCGAGGAGGGTGCGCTGGCCGGCCAGCGGGGTGCGAAGCTCGTGGGAGGCGTTGGCGACGAAGTGGCGCTGGGCGTCGAAGGACGCCTGGAGGCGGGCGAACAGGTCGTCGAGGGTGCGGCCCAGCTCGGTCAACTCGTCCGCCGGTTCGCCGAGGTCGAGGCGCCGGTGGAGGTCACCGGCGGAGATGATCCTGGCGGTCGCGGTGATGGTGCGCAGCGGGTGCAGGAACCGGCCGGCGACGAACCATCCGAGGGCCAGCGCGACGGGAACCAGGACGACCAAGGCGAAGGCGGCTCCCGTGAGGAGATGGGCCAGGCTGATCCCGGGCCCGGCTTCGGTGGTCACGCCCGTCGAGGGCCGGCCCTCGGGCGCGGCCGCGTCGACGCTGACGAGTGGGACGAGGGCGAGGACGAGGACGAAGACCCCGGCGGCGTAGATGCCCGCCGCGTAGGCGAGTGCGAGCCGCGTCCGCAGGGACCTTCTGGGGAGCTGCCGGGAGGTCATGGCGGTCCGATGCGGTAGCCGCCTTCGCGGATGGTCTCGATCACGGGCGGTTCGCCGAGCTTGGCCCGCAACCGGTGCATCGTGTGCTTGACGGCGCTGCTGAAGGGGTCGGCGGCCTCGTCCCAGACGCGTTCGAGCAGTTCCTCCGCCGAGATGACCAGGCCGGGTGCGGCGAGCAGGCATTCGAGCAGGGCGAACTCCTTCGGGCTCAGTTGGAGGCGCCGCCCGGCCCGGAACGCGACCCGGCGGGCCGGATCGAGAGTGATGTCCCCGCTTTCCAGCGTGGGCGGGAGCGGCGGGGAGGCGCGGCGGGCCAGCGCGCGGACGCGGGCGACCAGTTCGGCGAACGCGAACGGTTTGGGCAGGTAGTCGTCGGCGCCGAGGCTCAGCCCGTCGACGCGGTCCTCGACCGTGCCGGAGGCGGTGAGCATCAGGACCCGGGTCGCGCAGCGGCCGCGGGCGAGCCGCCGGCAGATCTCGTCCCCGTGGACGCCGGGCAGGTCCCGGTCGAGGACCACCACGTCGTAGCGGGTGACGGCCAGGCGGTCGAGGGCGGCGGTTCCGTCGAGGACGACGTCGACCGCCATGCCCTCGTGGCGCAGCCCGGTTCCGATGGAGCGGGCGAGGACCTCGAAGTCCTCGACGACGAGGATCCTCACCGCCGCGCACCGCCGGTCGTCGTGCCCGCTGGGCGGCTGCCGGGTCGAGGGGCCATGCCCCGACGATGCCAGATCCCCGGTCGCAGCCCGGTCGCGGCCGCTGCGACCGGGCCGGACCCCGGTGCCGCGTACAACCGTCGGCATGATCGCATCACGAACCGCGAGCGCGCCGCGATGAGCGCCCCCGGGATCGTCGTCGCCGGACTGCGCAAGAGGTACGGTTCGGCCCTCGCTCTCGACGGCATGTCCTTCAGCGTCCGTCCGGGTGCGGTGACCGGGCTGATCGGGCCGAACGGGGCTGGGAAGTCCACCACGATGCGGGTGATCCTCGGCCTGGACTCGGTCGATGAGGGCACCGCGCTCATCGGCGGGAAGCCGTACCGCAGCCTTCGGTGTCCGCTGAACCACGTCGGTTCACTGCTGGACGCGTCGGCGCTGCACCCCGGCCGCAGCGGACGCCACCACCTGCTGTGGCTGGCGCATTCGCAGGGCCTGGACGCGCGGCGGGTGCAGCAGGTGATCGAGCAGGTCGGCCTGGCCTCCGCCGCCCGGCGCAAGGCCGGAGGCTACTCGCTGGGAATGCGGCAGCGGCTCGGGATCGCCGCCGCCCTGCTGGGCGACCCGCCGACCATCATGCTCGACGAGCCGTTCAACGGCATGGATCCCGACGGCATCGTCTGGATGCGCGGCTTCCTGCGGTCCCTCGCGGCCGAGGGCCGCGCCGTGCTGGTCTCCAGCCACCTGATGAGCGAAGTGCAGGACACAGCCGATCGTCTCGTCGTGGTCGGGCGCGGCAAGGCCATCGCCGACGCCGCCGTGGCCGACCTGATCGCGGCTGCCTCCGGAAACCGGGTGGCCGTGCGGACCACGGCCGGGACGCACGCGATGAGGGTGCTCGCGCAGGCCGGCGCGACCGTCGCGGCCACCAGCCGCGACACCATCACCGTTTCGGAGTTGCCCCCGGATCGGATCGTCGCGCTGCTCAGCGAGGGCGCGGTGCCGTTCTCCGAGGTATCGGCACACCGCGCCACCCTTGAGGACGTCTACCTGGACCTCACCCGCGAGGCCGTCGAGTTCCGTGCCACGTCCACGGAGGTGACACGGTGACTCCTACCGTGACGTCTCATCGGTCCGGCCAACACGCCGGACGGGACGGTTTCCTCCAAGTGCTGCACGCGGAATGGACGAAGTTCCGGACCGTCCGCGGCTGGCCGACCGGCATGGTGGCCGCAGTGCTGCTGTTGCTGCTGTTCGCCGTGCTCACCGGCATCAGCAGCGATCAGAATGGTTCGCCGCCCGTTCCGATCGGACCCGGAGGTGAGCCGGTCACCGACAGTTTCTATTTCGTACACCAACCCCTTTCCGGAAACGGCAGCATCACCGTCTCGGTCTCCGCACTCGAAAGCAGCATTCCCAGGGGGCCGGGGGATCTGCGGCCCGGCACCGTGCCATGGGCGAAGGCCGGCCTCATCATCAAGCAGAGCACGCGCCAGGGATCGCCGTACGCGGCGATCATGGTCACCGGCGGCCGCGGCGTGCGAATGCAGGACGCCTACGTCAACGACAGGCCCGGCCCGCCCGGCCCCGTCTCCGCCGAGTCCCCTCGCCGGCTGCGGCTGGACCGCTCCGGCGACACGATCACCGGCTATGCCTCCGCCGACGGCGCGCACTGGAAGACAGTGGGCACCGCGCGGGTGGGTGGACTCGGGCAGACCGCGCAAGTCGGATTGTTCGTGGCGTCACCGCCCGCCGTCGAAGGCATGGGGACGGCCGGCAGCGTGTCGACGGCCGTCTTCGAAGGCCTTCGTTTCCAGGAAGGCTGGGCCGGTGGCACGTGGACCGGTGACCAGGTGGGGCCCGAATCCCCCAGCTTCGCCGGCTACCCGGAGGACACGTCGGGTTCGGTCACGGGATCTGACGGCCGGCTCACGGTGACCGGCGCCGGTGATATCGCACCCGCCAACCGCGAGACCCTGCCGACCGGCGGCACCCTCCGGGACATCCTCACCGGCACGTTCGCCGCACTGATCGCGGTGATCGTCGTGGGGGCGCTGTTCATCACCACGGAGTACCGCGGCACGATGATCCGCCTCACCCTGGCCGCGAGCCCCGGGCGGAGCCGGGTGCTGGCCGCCAAGGCGATCGTGCTGTGGGCCGTCACCTTCATCGCCGGGCTGCTGGGGACGGCCGTCGCGACTCCGCTCGGTGAGCGGCTCGCCCAGGACAACGGCGTCTACCTCTTCCCGGTGTCGTCCCCGGCGGAACTGCGGGTGGCAGTCGGGACCGCGGCGCTGCTCGCGACCGCCTCGGTTTTGGCCCTCTCGGCCGGCGCCGTCTTCCGGCACGGCGCCGCCGCGGTCACCGCCGTCCTCCTGGCCATCGTGCTGCCCTACGTCCTGACCGCCGTCCCGTTCATGCCCGCGAGCGCGGCGAACTGGCTGGCCCGGGTGACACCGGGGGCGGCCTTCGCCGTCCAGCAGACGCTCGTGGAGTACGACCAGGTGGCGGGCCACTACACGCCGTACTACGGCTACTACCCGCTGGCGCCCTGGGCCGGGTTCGCCGTCCTGGCCGCTTACGCGGTCGTGAGCATGTCCGCGGCCGCCGTCCTGCTCGGCAGGAGGGACGCATGAGACTCGCGCTGCACGCGGAATGGACGAAGCTGCGGACCGTCGCCGGCCCGCTGTGGCTGCTGCTCGGCACCATCGCGACGACGGTGGCCCTGAGCGCGGGCGCGACGTCGCTGGTGAACTGCACGGCCGACGGCTGTGGCGGTGACACGACCAGGCTGACCCTCATGGGCGTCTACCTCGGCCAGGCGCCGGTCGCCATCCTGGCATTGCTGATGATCAGCGGGGAGTACAGCTCGGGCATGATCCGCACGACCCTGACGGCGGTGCCGCGGCGAGTAACGGCCTTGGCGGCCAAGGCCGTCGCTCTCACCGGCGCCGTGACCGCCGGCGGAACCGCCGCCGTCCTCGGGGCGGTGCTCGCCGGGCGGCTCATGCTGCCCGACGTCGGCGACCGGGCCCTGTCACTCTCGAACGGCCCGGCGCTGCGCGCAGTCTTCGGGACGGTCCTCTACCTGATCCTGATCGGCCTTCTCAGCCTCGGCGTCGCGACCGCGGTGCGGGACTCCGCCACGAGCATCGGCGTCGTCCTCGGCCTGCTTTACATCGTCCCGATCGTCGCCCAGACGATCAGCGACCCGGAATGGCAGCGCCTGCTGGAAAAGACCGCGCCAATGAGTTCCGGGCTCGCGATCCAGGCCACCACCGATCTCGGAAACCTGCCCATCAGCCCCTGGGCCGGGCTCGCCGTAACCGCCGGCTGGGCCACCGCGACATTGGCGGCCGGCGGTCTTCTCCTGCGCACACGCGACGCCTAGAAGCTACGGAGACACCTTTCGCTCGCGATGGCTGTCACAAGCCGGGAGGGCCTCCTGTCCTAGCTGACGACAGGGTGCGGACGAGCATCCCCGAAGGCGGAAGGGAATGGGCAATGAGGATCGTGGTCATCGGCGGAACGGGGCTCATCGGGTCGAAGCTGGTGAAGATACTCGGCGACCACGGACACGAGGCGGTGGCCGCCGCGCCGAGCACCGGCGTCGACACGCTGACGGGTGCGGGCCTGGCCGAGGTGCTGAAAGGCGCCCACGTCGCGGTGTCGATCGTGGGCACCGAGCGGATGCCGGAGAACGGCTACTTCGCGGCGAAGATCGCCCAGGAGAAGCTGATCGAGCGGTCGGGCATCCCGTTCTCGCTGGTGCACGCGACGCAGTTCTTCGAGTTCGCTCCCGGCATCGCCGACACGGCCACCGTCGACGGCAAGGTGCGCGTCCCGCCGGTGCTGTTCCAGCCCATCGCGGGCGACGACGTGGCCCGCGCCGTCGCCAGGACGGCGGTGGGCCCGCCGTTGAACGGCCGGATCGAGATCGCGGGACCGACCCGGTACCGGATGGAGGAGTTCTTCCGCAAGGCGCTGGCCGCCTGGGGCGACTCCCGCGAGGTCGTCGCCGACCCGCTGGCGCGCTACTCCGGCAGGGTGCTGAACGAGCGCTCACTGGTGCCGGGCGAGGGCGCGCAGCTGGGCACCATCACCTACCGCGACTGGCTCGGCCAGTCCACCGAGAAGGAGAAGGGCCGCACCATGGACGACCCAGGATCGAACGCCGCCAAGAGCCCGCTGACCCTGCTGCAGGACGTGGAGCCCCCGTTCGTCCCCGCGGGCGCGCACGCGATGACCGTGATCATCGAGTACCCGCCGGGAAGCCCGGGTTCGCCGGCGCACCGACACCCCGGTCCCGCCTTCGGCCTGGTCCTCGAGGGCGAGCTGCTGCTGGAGCTGGAAGGGGAGCCCGAACGGGTGGTCCGCGCCGGCGAGGCGTTCTGGGAGCCGGGCGGCGACCTCATCCACTACCAGGACGGCAACAACCGCGACGACGTGCCGGTCCGGTTCACCGTCACCATGCTGTGCACACCCGGTGAGCCGATGACCACGATGGTGGACGAGGCCGAACTGGCCGAGCGCAAGGATCGCCGCGCACCGCGCCCGTCCTGAGCCCCCGCCCGAGCCGCAGGATCGAGCCAGGCCGGCGGAACCGGCCGGACGCCGTTCCGGGCCACGCGAACGTGACGACCAACGATCCGTGGCCCGGATCCGCGAAGTGAGCGTGAACACGATGAATCTGCACTGGACCGAGACGGCGGCATGCGTTTCGTTCGACGCCGACCTGTTCTTCCCGCTGGGCGACGAGAGCGTCCACGCGGAACAGATCGCGGCGATCCGGCGGATCTGCGCCTCGTGCCCGGCGGCGCGCCGCTGCCTGGAATGGGCGCTGACCACCGGTGAACCGGAGGGCATCTGGGCCGGCACCACCCCCGGCGAGCGGCGCCGCATCCGGGCCGCCCGCAGGGCCCCGTCCGGCGCCGGTCACCGGTAGACCCGCGCGCCGACGCAGAGAGGACGACATGAAAACGATCTTGATCGTGGGCGGCGGGGGCGCCGGCTTCGCCACGGCCCGGCGGCTGGAACGGCGGCTGCGCCGGCACGAGGCGCGGCTCGCCCTGGTCGACCACCGCCCCTACATGACCTACCAGCCGTTCCTTCCCGAGGTGCTGGCCGGATCGATCGAGGCGCGGCACGCCACCGTGTCGCACCGCCGGCACCTGCGCCGCACCGAACTGGTCTCCGGGACCGTCACCGGGATCGACCACGCGGGCCGGACGGTCACCGTCCGGCCCGCGTGGGGGCCGGAGTTCACGCTCGGCTACGACGTCATAGCCGTCACCGCGGGCGCGGTCACGCGCAGGCTCGCCGTGCCCGGGCTTGCCGAGCGGGCGATCGGGCTCAAGCACGTGGAGGAGGCGGTGGCGATCCGCGACCGGCTGCTGACCGCCTTCGACCAGGCCGCGGCGCTGCAGCCGGGCCCGCTGCGGCGGCGGCTGCTGACCGTGACGTTCGTCGGCGGTGGCTTCGCCGGGGTCGAGGGCTTCGCGGAACTGCTGTCGCTGGCGCGGTCGCTGCTGCGGGTCTACCCGGAGCTGAAGGCGGACGAACTCGGCTTCCACCTCGTCGAGGCCGGCGGGCGGATCCTGCCCGAGGTCGGCGACCGGCCCGGCGCGTGGGTGGTGCGCGCGCTGGAGAAGCGGGGCGCCCGCGTCCACCTCGGCGCCCGGCTGGTCTCGGCGATCGACGGCCACGTGGTGCTGTCCAGCGGCGCGGAGTTCGAGTCCGAGCTGATCGTGTGGACGATCGGGAACACCGCGAACCCGGTGGTCCGCACGCACACCGACCTGCCGGTCGACCGGCACGGACGGCTCACCGTGCGCGCCGACCTGCGCGTCGGCACGGACACCGAACCGGTGCCGGACGCCTGGGCCGCGGGCGACGACGCCGCGGTCCCCGACCTCGCCTCGGCCGAACCCGGGGCCGTGACGGTGTCGAACGCCCAGCACGCGGTGCGGCAGGGCAAGCGGCTGGCCGCCAACATCGCCGCCGCGCTGCGCGGCCGGGGCGGCAGGCCGTACATCCACCACAGCCTCGGGTCGATCGCAACGCTGGGGCTGGGCCACGGGATCTTCCAGTACCACCGCCTGGTGATCAAGGGGTTCGCGGCCTGGCTGATGCATCGCGGCTACCACCTGCTCGCGATTCCCAGCTGGGAGCGGAAGGCCCGGGTGCTGGCGATCTGGCTGACGGCCGCGTTCTTCGGCCGCGACATCGTCTCGCTGGCGTCCGTGCAGAACCCCCGGGGCTCCTTCACCAGCGGTGGCGAGCCGAAGGCCACCGCCGTGACAGAACCGGTGGAGAGCCGATGAGCGCACCGCTGATGGCACGACAGCAGGTCGTCCGCAGACTTCGGCCAGCCGGGCTGCGGCAGCCGGCGGACAAGGCCCGGCAGGCGCCACCCGCCCCGGCCGCCCACGCCCACGCCGTGCCCGATACGGCTTGATGAAGGACGGGCTGATCAGCCGACGCGGAGGCAGCCCCTGACACCCCGGCCGCCGCCAGTGCCCGACGGCCCCGCGAACAGCGACGCGCCGGTCGCCTCCGGGCAACGTCCCGCAGGCGACCGGCGCATCTCGCGTCCCAGGATCAGCACAGAACGTGCAGGCCGCTCCTGCGCGAGCCCGCCGACCTCGGCCCCCACCACGACATCTACCTGGCTTCGCACGTCCACTCTCACCTCCTTGGTGCGGGCCTACTCGGATTCACCTTGTTCAGGTCCGGGCTTTGCTCCGTTTCAGCGGGCGCCGGTAACGGTCGCCTGAACAGGTGCCGCCGGTTCCTGAGCGGGTCCGGGAACGGCCGCCCGGACCCGGGACGTCACGCTCTCCCGGTGGGCGGTTGCGGACGGTTTTCGGGGCGAGCAACGGGTACCGGAGCGGATCGTTCGCGTTGCCCGATTGGGTGACGATGTCAGCGGCGAGGAACTCTTCCAGCACCCGCATATTCCCCTTTTGGGCGGCCTCCAGAAAGGCCGACAGCAGGTGCCGGTGCTCGCCGGCCCTGATCGGCCCGCGCCGGGGGGCGTTCAGGTGCCTGCGGGAGCGGCTCACCAATTGCCGGACGTTGTCCGGGCTGAGCCGGATGAGTTCGGCGATCCGCGCATAGGGGTAGTCGAAGGCCTCGCGGAGAATGTAGGCGGCCCGCTGGGCGGGGGTGAGCCGCTCGATCAGCAGCAGCAGGCCGCGCTCGACCGCGTCGCCGCGTTCGGCGCTCGTGGCGGGATCGGCCTCGGCGTCGATCGGCTCGTGCAGCCAGGAGGCGAAACCGGTCTCCCGGCGGACCCGGGCGGACCGGACGGTGTTGATCGACAGCCGCGTCGTGATCAGCACCAGGAACGCCGTCGGATTGGCGACGGCCGAGCGTTCGGTGCGCTGCCAGCGCAGCCAGGTCTCCTGGACGATCTCCTCGGCTTCGGCCGGGCTGCCGAGCATCCGGTAGGCGATGCCGAACAGGCGCGGGCGCATGTCGGTGAAGGCGGCGGCGGCTTGGTCGAGGGAATTCGTCGGCTCTTGGAGAAGCATGCTCATTTCCACACCTCAACGCGAGGATCTCGGCAACTCTTGTCGGTTTTAATCGGGTATGACGTGCACGCACGGAATCGACGAATAGGAGTCGGCCACTAGAAAAGGCGGTCGGGATTAATCGGGGTCGTCAGGCGCGCTCCCGGTGCGTTCTACTGCGACCAGGGAGGGAGAGCGCTTTCCGGCGGCTGCGCGCCGGCTGCTTCCGCTCCCGCTGCCGCGCGCGAGACGGCCGGTCTGGTGGCGTCGGCACGTCCCGGTCCGTCCGGACCGGTGAGCGGTGGGAGGCGTCCTCGACCGGTCTAGCGGACGACCGAGTCGGGCTCGGCCGCGGGCGGGACGGGCCGGTCGGCGGGCACGGCCCGCTGCAGGTTCAGGTCGGCGAGCGCCTGGCGCAGTGCCCGGCGCAGCGGGACGGGCAGCGTCTCGCTTATCGCTTCCCGGACGATGTCGTGCCGGAACGTGAGCGGGTCCATGCGGACGAGGTCGGCGTCGATGGCCTCCTCAAGGGCCGCCAGGACCTCCAGGAAGGTGTGCTCGCTGAGTTCGGCGAGCTCGACGGGGTCCAGGTCGCGACCGAGCACGGACGCGATCCGGAGCACGCCCCGGGTGACTGGCGACAGGTGGTCGAGGACGTGCCGAGCGCAGCCGTACCGGTAGATCGGCACGTGCCGTCCGCTCAGATGCGCGACCCCGTCCGTCCAGATGGCGGCGCCTTCGCCGAGGAGTCCGCGGACGATCTCGACGACCATGAGCGGCTGACCGTCGGCCCGCTGGAGCAGGCCGAGGAGGTCCCGGCCGGGTTCGGCGCCGAGCAGGCCGCGGGCCATCGCGGCGACGGCGTCCTCGGGCAGCGGACCCAGGCGCATCCTGCGGGCGCCCGCATCGGCGAGGCCGTCGACGGCCGCCCGCACGTCGGCGCCGGACGACCCGGTGCGGACGGTCGCCAGCCAGAGGATCGGATGCGCGGACAGGCCGGCGGCGAGGGTGCGCAACGCCACGAGCGTCCCGGCGTCGCACCACTGGAGATCGTCGAAGGCGATGAGCAGCGGCCGATCCGCCGCCGCCCGTGCCAGTTCGTCCCGCACCGCCGGGAACACCCAGAATCCCTGTTCGGCGGAGTCCGAGAGCGACCGGAGGACGCCCGTTTCGACGGCAGCCTGCCCGTCCGACACCAGCGCCTGCAGCAGTGCGCCGAACGGGACGTCCTGCCGGTCGCGCTCGCCCGTCGCGGTCAGGACCCGGACCCCGGAGGCCGCCGCGATGGCCCGCGCCTCGCGGGCGAGGCGGCTCTTGCCGATTCCCGGGACGCCCTCGATGAGCAGGACGCCGCCCCGCCCGTCGCGCAGCCGCTCGACCTGACCGCTCAGCTCGGCGACCTCGGCGCCGCGCCCCAGCAACTCGAACCCGCCCCCGTGCGGCTCGAGTCCACGCCCGCGCACCGCGAGACCACCGGACGACCCGCACGTGACCCGGGCGCTTCCCGCGCTTCCCCGCCGCCGCACCATCTCTTCGACCGCCATGTCCGCTCCGTTCGTCGTATCCGCGAACTCCTCATCAACACGACTTACGGTCGCTTGGAGCGCGAGTCGGTCGCATCAGGGGATCCCCTGGCCGGGGCCCTAGGGAGGGCCCCCGGGGACCCCCGGGGGGGCCGGGGGTCCCCGCCAAGGGACACCCACGGGCCGCCGGCCGGTCAGAAAGGTCTTCACCCTGGTGGCGGGGGGTGCCGCCGGGTTCGGTCAGATCCCGCCCGGGTGGCGTTCGAGGGTGCGGAGGCCCACGTGCAGAGACCCGGGCACCCCCTTGCCACCCGGGTCGGCCCGGGCCCGGGGCTCCGCCCCCGGGCGAGCGTGCGTGTGCTGGGGTCGATGTGAGTGACCCGCCCCGGGCCTCCACATGCGGTGGCTGGACGAGACCGTCCATCGCAGCACCCGGCGCGACCTCCTCGCCCGCAAGCGCCTAGAAGGCCGCCACCGGGGGCATCCGCACCGAGCCGCTGGTGACGGCCTTCGAGCCGATCAAGCCGGCACCGGCGGGGTCACTCGACGAGCTTTCCGGCCGACGAGACATGCCGCATGAGCGAGGCGATCTCCGCGGGGACCGGACGCACCTCCTCGCGTTCGATCTTGCCCGGACCCGACCAGACCAGGTTGACCCGCAGGGACTCGTCCAAGGCGGGATAGTCCGAGCGGTTGTGGCAGCCGCGGGTCTCGCGCCGCTCCAGCGCCGCCTCGAGCGTGGCCCGTGCGGCCAGCACGGTGGACTTCAGGTCGAAGGCGTGCGCGAGGTCCTGGTAGCCGGCGTTGTCGGGGTGGACGCCGATCGCGCCGATCCGGGCCCCGATCGCGTCCAGCTCCGCCAGCCCCGCCCGCAGCCCCGCCTCGTCGCGGACCACCCCGCCGTGCTCGGTCATGACGTCGCGGACGGCCCGCTGCAGGGACCGGACGTTCTCCGGACCGTCGCAGGCCAGGACCCGGTCCACCTCCCGGCGCGCCTCGGCGAGCGCGAGCGGGGACCGCCGCTGGACCGTCAGGCGGGCCGAGTAGGCGGCCGCCGCCTCGCCCACGATCCGGCCGTACACCAGGAGTTCGATGAGGGAGTTGCCGCCCAGCCGGTTGGCGCCGTGCAGGCCGCTGGCGGCCTCGCCGATGGCGTACAGGCCGTCGACGTCGGTGCCGTGGTCCTCGGGCCGCACCCGCACGCCGCCCATGGAGTAGTGCGCGGTGGGGGCGACCTCGATCGGGTCCTTGGTGATGTCGAGCGTCTGGAGTTCCAGGAGCGTCTGGTGGACGCGCGGCAGCCTGGTCATGATCGTCTCCCGGGGGAGGTGCGACACGTCCAGCCAGACCCCGCCGTTCGGGGTGCCGCGCCCCTCCTTGATCTCGGTGAAGGCGCCCAGCGCGACCCGGTCGCGGGTGGACAACTCCATCCGCTCGGGGTCATAGCGGGCCATGAAGCGCTCGCCGACGCCGTTCAGCAGCCTCCCGCCCTCGCCGCGTGCCGCTTCGGAGACCAGGGTCCCGGCGGCGTCCTCGGGTTCCAGCAGCCCGGACGGGTGGAACTGCACGAGTTCGGGGTCCCGGATGCGGGCGCCGGCCAGGACGGCCAGGCGGAAGGTGTCGCCGGTGTTCTCGTCCCGCCGGGAGGACGTGCGGCGCCAGATCCGGGTGTGGCCGCCGGTGGCCAGGATCACCGCGTCGGCGTGGACGGCGTACCGGCTGCCGTCGTTCACATCGAAGCCGTAGGCGCCGAAGACCGTGTTGTCGTGGACCAGCAGGCGGGTGATGTGGACGGTGTCCAGGATGGGGATGTCGAGTTCGGTCGCCCGCCGCACCAGGGCGCGCTGGATCTCCAGACCGGTGTAGTCGCCGCTGAAGGCGGTGCGGCGCCAGGTGTGGGCGCCGAAGAAGCGCTGCGAGATCCGCCCGTCGGCCTCCCGCGCGAAGGGCATCCCGTACCGTTCCAGATCGGCGATGCCGCGCGCGGCGCCCTCCGCCACGATCCGCGCCGTGCGCGGATCCCCCAGCAGGTAACCCTCCTGGAGGGTGTCCGCGGCGTGCTGCTGCCAGGTGTCCTGCGGATCCATCGTCCCCAGCGCCGCGTTGACGCCCCCCGCGGCGAGCGTGGTGTGGGCGTCGGCCTTGGGGCGTTTGCCGACCGCCAGTACGCCCACGCCCCGCTCGGCGAGTTCGATCGCGGCCCGCAGCCCCGACCCGCCAGTGCCGATCACCAAGACCGAACATGCGATCCGCCGCTCAAAAACGTCCATCTACGTACTCCTTGCGAAAGCGAAGGGAATGCGCCGGCGCCGGACGAGTCCCGGCGCCGCTCGAACGCATCAGTTCGAGAGGAAGAGATCGAAACCGGTCGGTCGCCGCCCCCTCAGCAGCTAGGACAGGACGGCCCTCACTGCTTGTGACGACTCGACGGATTTTCTGCGAAGTAACCAGCGGCAGCGGACGTGTCACATCACGGCCGCGTGCTTGGTCTTAGCGGGCTGACCGCTGCGCTCAACAGGCGCTGGTCGCATTCTCCGGACGCCGTCGTGAGACGCCGTGACCCGAGGCTCGCCGATTGGACCGCCATGTACGTACTCGTTCTCTGCGTGCTCATCGTCGTCGCCGCGATCGCGGCCAACGTCGCAGCCGCCGTCTCCGACTTCAGGTACACGAAATTCGCCATGGCCAACTCGATCAGGGTCGGCGTCCCGAAGTCCTGGCTCCCGATGCTCGGCACGCTCAAGGTGGCCGGAGCCCTGGGCCTGCTGCTCGGGCTCTCCGGTGTCCCCTACATCGGCGTCGCCGCCTCCGTCGGGCTCGTCCTGTTCTTCCTGGGAGCGATCGGGGCCCACCTGCGCGCCCGGGAACACCACCACGTCCGCATGTGGCGGAGGCCTGGCGGAGGCCTCGCGGATGAGGTCGGCCGTGGCGTGCGGCTGGGACACGTGCACGGAGTGGCTCGCGGCGATCTCGCGCACCGTGGAACCGGCCCGTGCGGCCATGGCCCGCTGCGCCGACGGCGGGATCACGTGGTCGTCGGTGGCCACTAGGTACCAACTGGGCTTGGTGCGCCAGGCGGGCCGGGTGACCCGGCCGCCGAGGGCATCGACCCGCCAGGGGACCTGCGCATCGGCCATGAAGCGCGCCTCGGCCGGTGGGAGATCGGCCGCGAACGACGCATGGAACTCGGCGCGGTCACGGAGCAGGAAGCCGTCCCTGGACGGGGGCATCGCCGGGGTCCCGGACATGAGGTCGTGCACCGATTCGCCGGCGTCGGGGGCGAACGCGGCGACGTACACCAAGGCGGCGACGTCGTCGTCCGTGCCGGCCTCCGAGATCACCGCGCCGCCGTAGGAGTGGCCGACCAGTACGCACGGGCCGTCCTGCGCGCGCAGGGCCCTCAGGGTGGTCAAGACGTCGCCCGCGAGCGACAGCGTCGGGTGCTGGACCACCGACACCCGGAAGCCGTCCGAGGTGAGCAGCTCGTACACCTGCCGCCATCCGGACCCGTCCATGAACTCCCCTTGGACCAGGACCACATTCTTGATCTGCGTCATGGCAGTAGCGTCGTTCCTGGTGGCGACGGAGGCATCAGGGGAATCCCTCGACCGCCGCGCGGGGGGCGGATAGGACAGAATATTCATGTGAATGAGGAGCTATTCGGGCGCGAAGATGCTCTGAGAGTCGTCAACGACCTCATGGTCCATGGCGCAGCGTGATCACCGTCGGCGATCCCGGGTCGGCAAGAGCGTCCTGCTGAAGGCCGCCGCCGACCAGGCGCGGCGCCAGGGGCGAAGGGTGCTCTCCGTTGCTCCGACGCAATTCGAGCAAGGACTGCCCTTCGCGGGGCTCGCCGAACTGCTCGGCCGGTTCCCCAAGGGAGCGGAGCAGGCCCTCCCTGGCCCGCAGCAGCGCGCGCTCGCCGTCGCCCTGCAGCGCGCCGAACCCGCGGGCGGCGAGGTCGACGCCTTGGCCGTTCCCCTGGCGGTCCGGGGCCTGCTGACGCGGCTGTGCGAATCCGAGCCGGTCGCACTCCTCATCGACGACTTGCAGTGGCTGGACCAGGCGAGCGTCGGCAGCCTCGGTTTCGCGCTGCGCGGCGTCTCCGCCGATGAGCGCCGGGGTGGCCCGGGCGAGCGGCGGGAACCCGTTGCTGGCCCTGGAGATCGCGCGGGCGTCCGACCACGGCCGCGTCCAGGTCCCGCCGAGCATGGCCGAACTTCTCGGTGAGCGGGTGGCGCTGCTCACGGAGGAAACGCGGGAAGTGCTCCTCCTGGCGTCCGCGGCGGGACGGCTCACCGTGGCGCAGGCGCAGGGAATCGTGGAGCGTGCCCGGCTGTGGCCGGCTCTGGAGGCCGCGGCCGACGCGGACGTGGCGGTGGTGGGCGCCGGGTCGGTGATCGGCTTTCCCCACCCGCTGCTGGCGTCGACCGTGTACGACGCCGCCACGGTCGCCGAACGCCGCCGGGCGCATCGCCTGCTCGCGGAGACGCTCGATGACCCGGTGGAACGTGCCCACCATCGCGCGAAGTCGATCACGGCCCCCAACGAGGCCGTCGCGGCCGAACTGGAACGGGCCGCCGAACTCTCCAGAGGCCGCGGAGCCCCCGACGTGGCCGGAGAGCTGCTGGAGGGAGCAGCACTGGCCACCCCCGCCGACGTGGCCGCCGGCCTGGGACGCTGGCTGCGCGCGGTGGACACCTACAGCGAGGCCGGCGACGCGGTGTCGGCACGGGCGGCCCTGTGCAAAGGATCGGGGCTGGCCACGACCCCCGAGCAACAGGCCCGGGTGCTGGTACGGCGGATCCGCCTGGCCCAGGACCTGCCGACCGCCCGGTCCCTCGCCGAGCAGGCGCATGAGCTGGCGCCCGCCGGCAGCGAGGCCCGCGCCGAAGTTCTGGGCAACCTCGCGGTGATCTGCCGCATGCAGTGCGACGGCACGCGTGCGCTGGAACTGGCGGAGATGGCGATCACCGAGGCGGCGGCGGTGCGGCGTCCGGACGTCCAGCTCAAAGCGCTGATCGAGCGGCTCCTGACCGAAAGCCATTGGGGCGTGGGCCGTCCACAGCAATCGATACAGGACATCGAGCGGCTGGCCGGCACCATGCCCGTGCCCATGACGTTGCTGGCCTTCACGCGCAGTTTCCACGCGCCCTGGGACGACCCGATGGCCGAGAAATACGCACGGGAGGGTATCGAATGGGCCGCTGACGCTGGTCGGTACCGCGATCTGCCGATGCTCTACCTCAGCCTGATCATGGTCCTGATCCGTAAGTCGCACGTGCGTGAGGCCCAAGCCGCCCTTGAGGAGGCAGACCGGTCGGGCGGGTGGGCGGCGGTCATCCGAGGCTGGTCGGCGGCCGCCGGTTCCCAGGAGGACATCACCCACATCATCGTCAACGCACATGCGGGTGAACTCGACGTTGCACGTGAGTGGGCCCGCCGTGCGGCCGCCCAGCCGCAGATGCAGGGATCGGCGTACTGGCGAGGCGGCTTCTTGGCGCTGCTCGGATTCGTCGAGACCTCCGCCCGCAATTGGCAGGCGGCACTCGAACTACTGCGCGAACTCGCGGAGATTTTCGCGCGCACCGGGATGGTCGAAGTCGAGGCGCTGTTGTGGGGCGTCGACTACGCCGAGGCCGCACTGCAGCTCGGCGCGACGGAGGACGTCGAAGCGGCCATCTCCATTCTGCGACGCCAAGGATCGGCCGGTAGACCAGAGGCGACGGTCGCTGCGGACCGCTGCCAGGCGTTGCTGACGGCCGCGCGGGGCGACGTGGACAACGCCTTGAGTGAGCTTCTCAGAATCGTCGACCAACCGGGATCCGAGTGTCCATTCGAGGCCGCACGCTCCCAGCTGGCCCTGGGACAGGTCTACCGCCGCGCCGGCTACAAGGGCAAGGCGACCCGGGCGTTCAGCGCGGCGGCGGACGCCTTCGAGGAACTCGGCATACCGCGATGGGCGGAACGAGCCCGGGACGAGGCCGGCCGAGTCGGCCTGCACCCCACGACGGGAACCCTCACGGCAACGGAACGCCGCGTCGCCGAACTGGTCGCGTCCGGCCGCTCGAACCAGGAGACCGCCGCCGAACTCTTCATGTCCGTCAAAACCGTGGAAGCCAATCTGACCCGAATATATCGAAAGCTCTCCGTCCGCTCGAGAACCGAACTCGCAAACCACCTGAACACGGGAACTTAACGCCCGCCGCGCCTCGGCGTACTCGCCGGCCATAGCCGCCCCACGGGCAACCCCGTAAGCCGAACGTGCCCTGGACTACTCAAAGCTCGTCCCGGATACTGACTCTGATGGGTCCGTGAATTAACGACTTGAGGGTCGTTCTTCGGGTTGCTGCACCTGGACCTGCTCGGCGACCCGAGGGTTCACCCTGCCAGTCAGTTCTGTTCGCCCAGGTCGGCGACCACTGCGCAACCGTACCCACTAAAAGCCGAAGTCCCTTGCGCAGCGTCCAGTCGGCGAGGGGTGCTGCGGACAACCAGAGTCTGGGAATGGAGCATTAAATTGGCGGGTTTGATGTCGCGATGCACGATCCCGGCTGCGTGCGCGGCAGTTAGGCCCGCGGCCGCCCGTGACCCCGGGAGCGATTGGGCCCGTGCAAATACTCCAGCACTAGATAGGGCAACTCGTTGTGCTCGCCGACGTCGTGGACCACGGCGATATTGCGGTGCACCAGCCACGCAGCGGCTTCGGGTGGGTCTTGGGTGTTGAGGCCGGCGGTGTACTCGTCCCAGTGGCCGAGCTTCCAGCCCGTGGCGGGCGGCGTTGCGTAGCCGGCGTCGGCCCCGCTGGGCGCGTGTCTGCGGTGTCCGCGGCGGAGAGGTCTTCTTCTCTTCGCCGGGGCGGACGTCGTTGGTGACGACCGCCCCAGGTCTGGTCGGATACGGGCCACTGCGGGAGGCGCCCCCGGACGTAGCGGCGCCGTCGTCTGAGCCGCTGCCTCACTCACGTCCTCTTGGCGCTGTGTGCCTCGCCTCCCGCAATGGAGAGATGCGCCACGGTCGAGGAATAGTCAATACCTGTGGTTCGGGTCTTTCGTGTCAGTGGAGTTGGCCGGCTTGATGTAGGTGGTCGAAGATGACCTGGTCGACGGGAGATACCTGGTTGCGGTCGGCGTAGGTGAGCCAGACGAGTTCTGCGATTTCGCTGCTGGGGGTCGGCTGGCCATGGTGGTCGGCGGTGTAGCAGGTCATCTGCACGGTGACGCCGGCCGCGTGGCCGTGGGCTTGCGCCCGGAAGGTGCCCACGTGCGTGGCGGTGGCCGGGATGATGGCGATGGCGAGCTCTTCATCGATTTCTCTGATCAGGGTGTCAAGGTCGCTTTCGCCTTCTTCGCGTTTGCCGCCGGGGATGTAGTAGGCGTCCTTGCCGTGTGAACGGGTGCTGAGGATCTTGCCGTTGTCCAGGTGGATCCAGGCGATCTTGTCGATGGTCGCGCTCATCGTTTGATCCTTCCGTAGGAAGACGGGTCAGGCTGCTTGGTCGTCGGGTCGTTCGCTGGTGAACGTTGCGCCTGCACGGACGCGGGCGACAAGGTGGGGTGCGTTCACCGCCCGCCAGCGGGAACGTACACCCCTCCCCGGCCGATCCACAGGTCTCAAGCATTGCTCCACGGTCTTCTTCAGAACGTGTGAAGCTCGTCGGCCGGCAGACACTCCCACGCATCTCGCGCCAGTTCGCGCACCGTCAAGACCGGGCGCGTGAGAACGACGTCTCCGGCCCGCTGTACACGTACGGTGAGTCCAAGATCTGTCGAGGCGGGGTTGGCGTCATAGGTGTAGTGGAGATCGAGTCCTTTGGCCTCAGTGTGCTCGCAGATCCACCTCTCCAGCTCTGACGGGACGCGCCCGGTCAAGGGCACACCGTCCAGCAGAACCTGCGGTCCGGTCAACGCGTCGACCGCCACGACCTCCAGACAGTAGATGTTGCTGTAATGGGTCGTCACGCCCAACGTGGAGAACTGGAACCAGCGCGGCCTGAAGTGCGGCGACCACTGATCCTCGGAAGTAGTGAGAGACCACAGATCGCTGTTGTCGATGGAGGAGCCCTTGGCGGCGCTGATGGCGTGGGGGGCGAGCGCGTCCGCCACCTCCCTGGAGGTCATCCCGAACCGCAGCGGCCCCACACCGACAGTCGGCGCGAGTGCCCACTGTTCCCGAAAAGTGGCGGCCTACCTACACGCTCTACCGTTGACGATCTTCAGCCTCGCAACGGGGCCCGCGGAGGCTGTAGTCCAACTTTCGAACCCCGTCCCGGCCGAACGCCCACGCTGTCAGCCTGGGAATCAACCGATCATGGTCGTCAGGGCTGCTGACCTGGTCTCGACACGTGCTGCGAGCGACCGTGAATCGCCCTTGATCACCATGGCTGATCACCCGCCGCCCGGATGCTGTCCGGCACCGTGTGCGCCGCCTTTATCGGGGCCGTGTCCGCGATTCAGCGAACACGCTCAGGAGCCTGCCGATACGCCTCGGCCCGCAGGTAGAGCTCTGTCCGATCGTTGAGGTACGAGACCAGGACTTCTCGGAGATCTTGATGCGGCACCTAGGACGTGAGCGCGGGGGCGACTGGTGGCGTGAGGGTCAGGTCTTGGTTGCCGGGGTGTGTCATCTGGTGCTGGTCGGTCTTGATGACATCTTGATGACAAACGATCAAGGGCCTGATCGGAGCATGCTCCGATCAGGCCCTTGACCTGTAAATCCTGGGTGGAGCTGAGGGGATTTGAACCCCTGACCCCCTCGATGCGAACGAGGTGCGCTACCGGACTGCGCTACAGCCCCAAGGACTCCGTAAGGTTAGCAAACATCGGGGGGTGCTCGCGCACCGGTTACTCGCCGACGGCGCGGCGGTCGTCGGCGTACTGGTCGAAGACCTCGTCGAGGGTGATGAGGTCGATGACCTCGGCCGGTTCGGCCTCCTCGGCGGCGCGGCGGGCCTCCAGGGCGCGGGTGCGGGCCTCGGCGCGGGCCTGGGCGGCGGCGCGGTGGCGAGCGGTGTCCATGCCGACGGCGACGCGCAGCAGCGCCAGGTGGCCGGCCAGGAGGGCGGCCGGGGGCATGGTGATCCACCAGGGC
The DNA here is from genome assembly GCF_040643275.1 of Spirillospora sp. NPDC047418. Taxonomy (NCBI): domain Bacteria; kingdom Bacillati; phylum Actinomycetota; class Actinomycetes; order Streptosporangiales; family Thermomonosporaceae; genus Spirillospora; species Spirillospora sp. NPDC047418. The sequence continues at coordinate 169,851 of NZ_JBEYTW010000003.1, read as the reverse complement.
GCGACGCCGGACGCGACGACGGCGATGGCGGTGAGGACCAGGGCGGTCAGGCCCGTGGTGCGGCGGCGGCGCCGGGCGATGACGGCGGCCCGGGTGACGCGGCGGGGCTCCGGGGCCTCCTCGGCAGGCGTGGGGGCCTCCTCGGGAAGCGGTTCCTCGGCCTCGTCCTCCTCGGGACGTTTGTGGAGGAGGCGGGAGATCCCGGTCGTCTCGGTGTCGCGGCGCAGCCACATGGGCACGAGGACGATCGCCCAGACGGCGACGATGGCGAGGTACAGGACGGCGCTGCTCACCGGCCCCACCGTCCCAGGGCACGCTTAAGAGGCGGGCCGACTTTCGGCGCGCGAACGTGCAATGGGAGCAGGGTCACGCCCCGCACGGTACGAGGGGGTGTCAGAGGTTGACGAGCATAAGGGGCGGTGTGTCGCGAGATCGATCTCGCCGTTACTCTCCGTTTGCCGCGCCTTCTCGATCGCAGGATTCTTACGGTGGGAAAGTCACGGCGGGCTCATGTGCCGCGGGGAAATGCCTGCTTGCGCTCGGCGAGCCAGCGGGCGCGCAGGCCACCGGGCACGTCCTCGACGGTGAGGGCGTAGCAGATGTGGTCGCGCCAGGCGCCGTCGATGTGCAGGTGGCGGCGGCGAATTCCCTCTTCGCGGAATCCGAGCTTTTCGACGACGCGGCGGCTCGCGGTGTTCTCCGGGCGGATATTGGCTTCGAGCCGGTGCAGGCCGACGGTGAAGAAACAGTGGTCGACGGCGAGCGCGACGGCGGTGGGAATGACGCCGCGTCCGGCGACCCGCTTGTCGACCCAGTAGCCGATCTGCGCGGACCGGGCCGACCCCCACACGACCGCGCCGATGGTGAGCTGGCCGGCGAACTCGTCCTCGTGGGTCACGACCCAGGGCAGCGCGAGACCCTGGCGGGCTTCGCGCCGCATGGTGTGGACCATGCTGAGGTACGGCCCGAGGCCGCTGCGGAACAGCGGCGTCTCGGGGTTGGTCGGCTCCCACGGGCGGAGCCAGTCGGCGTTGCGGACCCGCAGCTCACGCCAGACGGCGGCGTCGCGATGCCGCAGCGGGCGCAGGCCGACAGGGCCCTCGGTCAGGGTGACCGGCCATCCCCGTAAACGTTCCACGGTTCCATGATTCCCTGGTCGGACGTCTGGACGCCATCAATTGTCCCCGAGAATTCGGGCACGCGGGACGATCGTGCCCTGTTTCATCACCTGGGTGACGCGGAGATCGCCGTCCAGGACGACCAGGTCGGCGTCCTTGCCGGGTTCGAGGGAGCCGGTGCGGGCGTCGATGCCGAGCGCTCGGGCGGGGATCAGGGACGCGGCGCGGGCGGCGTCCTCGATGGGGAGGCCGGTGTCGGTGACGGTGCGGCGGAAGGCGTCCGCCATGGTGATCGTGCTGCCGGCGATGGACGTCCCGCCGGCGAGGGTGGCGCGGCCGCCGCGGACCTCGACGTCCATCACGCCGAGGCGGTAGTCGCCGTCGCCCATCCCGGTGGCGGCCATGGCGTCGGTGATCAGCGCGACGCGGGACGGGGCGGCGGCGAACGCGAGGCGCGTCACGGCCGGCTCCACGTGGACGCCGTCGTTGATCAGCTCGACGGTGACGCGCGGGTCGTTGAGCGCGGCGGCGATCGGCCCGCCCTCGCGGTGGTGCAGCGGGCGCATGGCGTTGAACAGGTGCGTCGCGACGCGGGCGCCCGCGTCGAACGCGGCGCGGGCGGTGGCGCCGGTGGCCTCGGTGTGGCCGACGGCCGCGATCACGCCCGCGTCCGCGGCCCGCCGGACGAGGTCGAGGGCGCCGGGCAGTTCGGGCGCGACGGTGATCATGCGGAGGTGCCCGCGGCCGAGCCGGACGAGCCGGGCGAACTCGGCGGGGTCGGGGTCGCGCAGCAGCGCCGGGTCGTGGGCGCCGCAGCGGTCGCGGGCGAGGTAGGGGCCCTCGAGGTGGATGCCGGTGATCACGCCGTCGGCGGCGAGGCCGGCGAGGCGGGTGACGGCGTCGGCGAGTTCGCGCGGGTCGCCGGTGACGAGGCTGGCCATGCCGGTGGTGGTGCCGTGGGCGAGGTGGAAGGACGCGACGCGGCCGGGGTCCTCGGGGCGCTGGTAGGAGGCGCCCGCCCCGCCGTGGACGTGCATGTCCACGAAGCCGGGGACGACGTACCGGCCTGCGACGTCGATCTCGTCGCCCGCGGCCATGGTCGTGATCTTGCCGTCCACGATGTGGAGGTCTCCGTGGCGGACGCCGTCCGGCAGCACGATCCGGGCATTGGTGAGGATCGTCCCGCGAGCCGGCTCGTCGATCGCGTTCGCCATGGCGTCCTCTCGATGCGCGCAGCTGATCGCCGCCGATTGTTCCACGGACTGAACGCGCAGGTAGAGCCAGGGGCGTGCAGGCTAGGATTCTCGGACGACCTTAGCCCCGGGCCTTCCCTCGCCCGCGTGAAAGGGGGCCGGTGTGACCCGGCACGAGCGCTGGAACGCGCTGCTCGGACTGCTCGCGGACGCGGGCAGGCTGACGGTCGAGGACGCGTCCCTGCGCATGGGGGTGTCGGCCGCGACGATCCGCCGCGACTTCGACCAGCTCGCGCAGCAGCAGATGCTGACCCGCACCCGCGGCGGCGCCGTCGCGCAGAGCGTCAGCTACGACCTGCCGCTGCGCTACAAGGCGGCGCGGCACGCCTCCGAGAAGCAGCGGATCGCGGCGGCGACCGCCGAGCTGGCCAGGCCCGGGTCGATCGTCGGGCTGAACGGCGGGACGACGACGTCCGAGGTCGCCCGGGTCCTCGCCACGCGCGCCGACCTGCACGCCGAGGGGCCGACGCCGGCGCTGACGATCGTGACGAACGCGCTGAACATCGCGGGCGAGCTGGCCGTCCGGCCGCATGTGAAGATCGTCCTGACGGGCGGGGTGCCGCGGCCGCAGTCCTACGAGCTGACCGGGCCGCTGGCCACCGGGATCTTCGACCACGTGACGCTGGACGTGGCGATCATCGGCGTGAACGGGGTGGACGCGCGGCACGGCGCGACCTGCCACAACGAGGGCGAGGCGGACGTGAACCGGCTGATGGCCGAGCGCGCCGAGCAGGTCGTCGTGGTGGCGGACGGGTCGAAGGTCGGCCACCGGGCGTTCGCCCGGATCTGCGACGTCGGCGACATCGACGTCCTGGTGACGGACGGGACGGTGCCGGACGCGGCGGCGGCCGCCTTCACCGAGGCCGGCGTCCACGTCATCCGCGCCTAGCCGCTCTGGCGCGGGTGGTCGCCGCCCCTGATCTGGTCGATCGCGTGAGCCAGGACCCGTCCCAGGACGGTCATGCCGTCGCGGACGCCGCCGGTCGAGCCGGGCAGGTTGACGATGAGGGTGCGGCCCGCGACGCCGGCGAGGCCGCGGGACAGGATCGCGGCGGGCACCTGCTCGCGGCCCTCCAGCCGGACCGCCTCGGCGATGCCCGGTATCTCCCACTCGATCACCTGGCGGGTCATCTCCGGGGTCTGGTCGGTCGGGGTGAGGCCCGTCCCGCCCGTCGTGACGACGACGTCGTAGCCGCCGGCGACCGCGTCCCGCAACGTCTCGGCGACCGGGCCGCCGTCGGGGATCACCACCGGGCCGTCCACCTGGCAGCCGAGGTCCTCCAGCATCTCGACCAGCACGGGCCCGGACCGGTCGGCGTAGACGCCGGCCGCGGCCCGGTTCGAGACGGTGACCGCCATCGCCCTGAGCAGCGCCCCGGTCACCGGCGCCACACCCCCGTCTTCCCGCCGGTCTTCTCCTCGACCCGGACGTCGGTGATCACGGCGGCCGGGTCGACGGCCTTCACCATGTCGACCAGGGCGAGCGCGGCGACGCCGACGGACGTGAGCGCCTCCATCTCGACGCCGGTGCGGTCGGCGGTGCGGGTGACGGCCGTGATCGCGACGCCGTCGTCCCTGATCTCCAGGTCGACGGTGACGCCGTGCAGCGCGATGGGATGGCACAGGGGGACGAGGTCGGGGACGCGCTTGGCGCCCATGATCCCGGCGATGCGGGCCACCGACAGGGCGTCGCCCTTGGGGATGTCACCGGCGCGCAGGAGGCCGACGCACTCCGGTGACAGCCGGACGAAGCCCGTCGCCGTCGCCGTCCTGGCGGAGACGTCCTTCGCCGAAACGTCGACCATGCGGGCGGAACCGGAGTCGTCCAGGTGGGTGAACTCGGTCAAGACGGCAACCTCAGAACGTTGACGTGGGAACCGGCGGGCAGGGCCTCGGCGTCCTCCGGAAGTTCGATGAGCGCGTTCGCCGAGGACAGCGACCCGAGCTGGTGCGAGCCCTGCACCTCGGCCGCGGTGACGCTGTAGGAGCCTCGGTTGAGGGACAACCTGCCGCGCAGGTAGTGGCGAAGCCCCGCAGGCGACTTGACGTCCTCCGCGAGGACGGCGCTCACAGTCGGCAGTGGTTCCGGCGCCAGCCCCTGCATCGCGAGCAGTGCGGGACGAACGAAAACTTGGAACGACACGTACGCGCTCACCGGGTTCCCAGGGAGGGTGAAAACGGGAGTGCCTTCGAGGAGGCCGAACCCTTGCGGCTTACCGGGACGCATCCGCACCTTGTGGAAACCCACTGTCCCGGTGGTGCTGAGCACTTCCTTGACGACGTCCCTCGTGCCCATGGAAACGCCGCCGGTGGTGACGATGGCGTCGGCCCGGACGAGTTGGTCCTGGAGCATCTCCAGGACCTTGCCCGGCTCGTCCTCGACCGTCGCCTGGCGGAAACCCACGCCGCCCGCCTCGACCACGGCGGCGGTGAGCATGAAGCTGTTCGACTCCCAGATCTGGCCCGGCGCCAGGGTGGAGCCCGGCTCGCGCAGTTCGTCGCCGGTGGCGACGACCACGACGCGGGGCTTCGGACGCACCATGACCCGGGGACGTCCCACCGCCGCGATCATGCCGAGTTGCGGTGCGGCGAGCCGCGTGCCCGCCTCCGCGACGACCTGCCCGGCGAGGACGTCCTCGCCGGAACGCCGGATGTAGTTGCCCGGCGGGGCGGCGCGGAAGACCTTGACGTTGGCGTTCCCGCCGTCGGTCCACTCGACCGGGATGACCGCGTCGGCGCCGGCGGGCAGCGGCGCGCCCGTCATGATCCGCGCGGTCAGCCCGGTCCGGATCGCCGACACGCCGGAGTCGCCCGCGACGATGTCGCCGACGACGGGCAGCGTGACCGGCGCCGCGTCGGTGGCCGCCGCGATGTCGGCCGCGACGACGGCGTAGCCGTCCATCGCGGAGTTGTCGAACGGCGGCAGCGGCACCGGCGCGGACACGGGCCCGGCGAGCACCGTGCCCTGCGCCTCCAGCAGCGCCAGATCGAGCGGCGGCAGCACCTTCACGCTGCCGAGGATCTCCGTCAGATGCTCATCGACCGTTCTCATGACCAGGTTTCTCTCGTGACCGGGCTTCCGCTTCGCCGGGCCGTCACGCGCCGCCCGCGCCGTTCCCCGCGCCGTCGCCCGCGCCGTCCTGCCGCTGGACGAACTCGCGCAGCCACGGCATGAACTCCGGCGCCAGGTCGGGGCGTTCCGCCGCGAACTGGACGACCGTCCGCAGGTACTCCAGCTTGTTGCCGGTGTCGTAGCGGCGCCCCCGGAACTTCACGCCGTAGACGGTTCCGCCCTGGTCGGCGGGCGTGTCGGCGAGGGTGCGCAGGGCGTCGGTCAGCTGGATCTCGCCGCCGCGCCCGGGCGGGGTCTTCTCCAGGACGTCGAACACGGCGGGGTCGCAGACGTACCGGCCGATGATGATCCAGTTGCTCGGCGCCTCCTCGGCGGCGGGCTTCTCGACGAGGTCGGAGATGCGGACGACGTCGTCCTCGTCCGTCGCCTCGATGGCCGCGCAGCCGTAGGCGGAGACCTGGTCGGGCGCGACCTCCATCAGCGCGATGACGCTGCCGCCGTACTGGTTGCGCACCTCGATCATGCGGCGCAGCAGCTTGTCGCGGTCGTCGATCATGTCGTCGCCGAGCAGCACCGCGAACGGCTCGTCGCCGACGTGCTGGCGGGCGCAGTGCACGGCGTGCCCGAGGCCCTTCGGCTCGCCCTGCCGGACGTAGTGCATGATCGCGAGATCGCTGGACTCGCGCACGGCGTCGAGCCGGTCCGCGTCGCCCTTCGCGCTCAGCGCCTCCTCGAGCTCGTAGGCTCGGTCGAAGTGGTCCTCGATGGACCGCTTGCTGCGGCCGGTGATCATCAGTACGTCGCAGAGGCCGGCGTCGACCGCCTCCTCCACGACGTACTGGATCGCCGGTTTGTCGACGATGGGCAGCATTTCCTTGGGCGTCGCCTTCGTCGCGGGCAAGAATCGGGTACCGAGGCCGGCCGCGGGGACGACCGCCTTGAGCACAGGTGCACTGTCGGCCATGTACCGACCATAACCATCCGTGAGGACGGCGACGTGCAGGACATCGTTTCGAAGACCGATCTCCGGGCGGAAATGCTCGGCCGGCGTGCGGCGATGCCGCCGCAGACCCGTGCCGCGGCGGCGCGGCCGATCCGGGACGCGCTGCTGTCCCTGCCGGAGGTGGAGATGGCGGGGACGATCGCGGCGTACGCCTCGATCGGCGACGAGCCGGACACGCGCAGCCTGCTGTTCGCGCTCTGGAAGCGCGGGACGTACGTGCTGCTCCCGCTCCTGCTCCCGGACGGCGACCTCGACTGGGCGTCCTACGAGGGGCCCGACTCGCTCGTCCCGGGGGCGCACGGGTGCCTGGAGCCGTCCGAGCCGCCGCGCGGGCCCGGCGCCATCGCCGGCGCGGACGTCGTGCTGACCCCGGCGGTCGCCGTCGACCGGACGGGCGTGCGCCTCGGCCGCGGCGGCGGCTCCTACGACCGCGCGCTGGCCCGGGTCGGCCCGGCGATCCTGACGGTGGCGCCGCTGTACGACGGCGAACTGGTGGAGTCGCTGCCGGCCGAGGCCCACGACCAGCGCGTTCGCGCCGCCGTCACCCCGTCCGGCGGTCTGGTCCGGCTGGGATGACGGCCGGCATGACCGACGGGACGACGGCCGGCCCGACGGCGCCGTGGCGGATCCTGTCCCTGCCCCCGGTCGGCAAGGAGGTCGTCCGCGGCCTGTTCGCACCGCTCGGCGACGCCGCCGAGGTGGTGTTCCCGGCGACCAGGGACCGCGCCGGGCTGCTCGCCGCGCTCCCGTCCGCCGACATCGTGATCGCCGACTTCTCGCACGGGTTCGTCCTGGACGCCGAGGCCGTGGCCGCCGCGCGGCGGCTGGCGTTCGTGCAGATGCCCGCGGTCGGCGTCGACAGGCTGGACCTCGCCGCGCTCACCGCCGCGGGCGTCCCGGTGGCGAACGCGGCGGGCTTCAACGCGCGCGGGGTCGCCGAGTGGGTGGTCGGGGCCGCGTTCGTCCTGTGCCGGAACCTCGCCTGGGGCGACCGGGCCGTCCGCGCGGGCGGGTGGCCGCAGGCGGAGCTGGCCGGGCGCGACCCGCGGGAGGTCCACGCGCAGCGGGTCGGCATCGGGGGGTTCGGCGCGATCGGCGCGGAGGCGGCGCGGCTGTTCGCGGCGCTGGGCTGCGCGGTCTCCTACTGGACGAGGCGGCGGCGCCCCGAGGCGGCGGCGACGTACCGGGGGCTGGACGACCTGGTCGCGACGTCCGACATCCTCGTCCTCGCCCTGCCGCTGACGGAGGAGACCAGGGGCCTGATCGGCCCGGAGCGGCTCGCCCTCCTGCCCGCCGGCGCGCTGCTGATCAACGTGGCGCGGGGCGGCATCGCGCCCGACGGCGCCGTCCTCGCGGCGCTGGAGTCCGGACGGCTGGCGGGCGCGGCCCTCGACGTGTTCGAACGGGAGCCGCTGCCGGCGGACCATCCGCTGCGGTCCCGCGAGGACGTCCTGCTGTCGCCGCACGCGGCCGGATCGTCGGTCCAGTCGCAGCGGAACCTGCTCGCGGCGGTCCGCGACAACGTCACCGCGGCCGTTCAGGGACGGGACGTGCGGAACATCGTGAACGGGGTAAAACCGCAGGCCATACGGCGATAACAACGGTTTACGACAGGCCATCCCTCAACTGGAAATGCGCGATCGACCGATGAATCTGTAGGATTGCTAAACGTTCAACTTTGACGACCCCGAAGGGTGGGATGTGCATCTCGACATCTGGCTACTCCTCGGGGCCACGCTCGTACTCTGCGCCATCATCGCGGTCAGGCTGTCCCACAAAGCGGGACTGCCGACCCTGCTGGCGTACATGGGCCTCGGCCTGTTCATCGGCGAGTCCGGCCCCCTCCACATCTACTTCGACAACGCCGAGCTGGCCGAGACGCTCGGCCTCGCCGCCCTCGTCCTGATCCTCTACGAGGGCGGCATCACCACCGACTGGCGGCGCATGCGGCCGTCGGTGCCCGTCGCGATCAGCGTCTCCACCCTCGGCACCCTGATCAGCATCGGCATCGTGGCGGGCGCCGCCATCTGGCTGGTCGGGATGGACTGGCGCCCGGCGTTCCTGCTCGGCGCGGTGCTCGCCCCGACCGACGCCGCGGCCGTTTTCTCGGTGCTGCGGCGCTTGCCCCTGCCCTCGCGGCTGATGGGCCTGCTGGAGGGCGAGTCCGGCTTCAACGACGCCCCCGTCGTCATCATCGTGGTCACGCTCAGCGCCCATAGCGCCGCCCCCAACCTGGCCGAACTGCTCGGCGTGATGGTCTACGAGCTCGCCGCCGGCGCCGTCATCGGCATCGCCGTCGGATGGCTGGGCGCGCAGGGCCTGCGGCGCGTCGCGCTGCCCGCCTCCGGGCTCTACCCCATCGCGGTCCTGTCGCTGTCGGTCGGCTCCTACGGCGCGGCCTCGCTGCTGCACGCCAGCGGGTTCCTCGCCGTCTACGTCAGCGCCGTCGTCCTCGGGAACGCGCGCCTCCCGCACCGTCCCGCCACGCGCGGCTTCGCCGAAGGCGTCGGCTGGCTCGCGCAGATCGGGCTGTTCGTGATGCTCGGGCTGCTGGCCGACCCCGGCGACCTCCCCGGCCAGATCGTGCCCGCGCTCGTCATCGGGTTCGTGCTGCTGCTCGTCGCCCGTCCGGTATCGGTCGTGCTGTCCACGATCGGGTTCAGGCTGAGCTGGGGCGAGAAGGTCTTCACGTCCTGGGCCGGGCTCCGCGGCGCCGTGCCGATCGTCCTCGCCACCATCCCGATGGTCGCGGACGTCCCGAGCGCCGACCGGCTGTTCGCGATCGTGTTCAACATCGTCGTCCTGTTCACGCTGCTCCAGGGCCCGACGCTGCCGCTGGTGGCGCGCTGGTGCCGGCTGAAGGACGACGAGCAGCCCCGCGAGCTGGACGTGGAGGCCGCGCCGCTGGAGGAGCTGCACGCCGACCTGCTGGAGGTGCGGATCCCGGCCGACTCGATGCTGAGCGGTGTGGAGATCTTCGAGCTGCGGCTGCCGCCCGGCGCGTCCGTCACCCTCGTCGTGCGGGACGGGACGAGTTTCGTCCCCGAGCCCACGACGCCATTGCAGTCCGGCGACACCCTCCTGGTCGTGACCACCGACTCCGTCCGCGAGGCCGCCGAGCGGCGGCTGCGCGCCGTGAGCCGCAAGGGCAGGCTGGCCGGCTGGTTCGGCGAGACCGGCGCGTGACCTGCGCACGGGCTTCCCCGACCGGCCGGGGAACAGGCCGGGGGAGAATCGTGTTCCACACGCGAGTACCATTAGCAGTCGTTCAAAGTGAGTGCCAGTCCGGACTCCGCCGGGCTGAGTCAGCTAGGAGGAACCGTGCCGACGTATCAGTACGTTTGCACCGAGTGCGGCGAGCCGCTGGAGGTCGTGCAGAAGTTCAGCGACGACGCGCTGACCGAATGCCCGGCATGCAGCGGCAGGCTCCGCAAGGTCTTCTCCGCGGCGGGGATCATCTTCAAGGGGTCGGGCTTCTACCGCACGGACAGCCGCGGCTCCGGCAAGTCGTCCTCGACCGTGGGCTCGTCGTCCAACGGGTCGTCGAGCGAGTCGTCCGGCGGCTCCTCGGGCGGTGACTCGGGCGCGTCGTCCTCGTCGTCCGCTGACTCGCCGTCCTCGTCGTCGTCCGGCGGCGACTCCTCGTCGTCGGGCAAGTCGTCCGGCAAGTCCTCGTCCGAAAAGGTCGCCTGACCTCCTAGGACCTTCTTGACGCCCACCGGGGGATCCCATCCGCGGGTCCCCCGGCTTTCGGCGTTCCGGCCGCCGGCTACATCTCAAGAGGTAGTCGGCGGCTTTCTCATGCCCCGCGCGAAGTAGCCGCGTTCACTTCTCACGCCGGAGGCGCGGACGCGTCCCCCTGGCGACGATTGAGGGGATGGGAGTCCAGCCCCCGCGGTTCGGGCCCCCATCGCCTGACGCCCGCCGTCCACCGCCTCGGAATCTCGCGATAGTACTTGACTTTTTCTCGCCGATCGAGAGAGTCTGAGGCAACGCGACATATCTTGATTTGCAGCGCCTTCGGGAGAAGAACATGAGCGCACCAAGCCCGGCCCCGCCGGGACCACCCGCCCGCCGGCTGGCCGGACTCGTCGCCGGACGACGCAGCAAGTGGGCCGTCCTGGCCGTCTGGGTCGTCCTGCTGATGGCACTCGGTCCGCTCGCCGGCAAGCTCGGCGACGTGGAGGAGAACGACGCGGCGGCATGGCTGCCCGCCGGAGCCGAGTCCACGCAGGTCGTCCAGATGGAGGAGCAGTTCCGCAAGGACGAGACGATGCCCGCCGTCATCGTCTACGAGCGCTCCGGCGGGCTCACCGCGGCGGACCGCGCCAAGGCCGCCTCGGACGTGACCGCACTGCAGAAGCTCCCCGGGGCGCAGCAGGTGCAGGGGCCGTTCGCGTCCAAGGACGGCAAGGCCCTGCAGACGTTCGTGCCGCTCACCGACGAGGACATCACCGGAGCCGTCGACAGTGCGCGGGACATCGCCAAGCGCGGGCCTCCCGGGCTGGCCGCGCACGTCACCGGACCCGCCGGCAGCGGCGCCGACATGTTCGAGGTCTTCCAGAGCCTCGACGGCTTCCTGCTCATGGCCGCGGGCCTCGTCGTCATCGTCCTGCTGCTCTTCATCTACCGCAGCCCCATCCTGTGGTTCGTCCCGGTACTCAGTGCCGTCTTCGCCCTGGGGCTGGCCCAGTCGACGGTGTACCTGCTCGCCAAGTACGCCGACCTCACGGTCAACGGGCAGAGCGCCGGGATCCTGACCGTCCTCGTCTTCGGGGTCGCGACCGACTACGCCCTGCTGCTCGTCGCCCGCTACCGGGAGGAACTCCACCGCCACGAGGACCGGCACGAGGCCATGGCCTTCGCGCTGCGCCGCGCGGCGCCCGCCATCATCGCGTCCGCCGCGACGGTCGCGGTCGGCCTGCTGTGCCTGCTGCTCGCCGACATGAACTCGACGTCCGGCCTGGGCCCGGTCGCCGCCGCCGGTGTCCTCACCGCGCTCGCCGCCATGACCACGCTGCTGCCGGCCCTCCTGGTCATCTTCGGCCGCTGGCTGTTCTGGCCGCTCGTCCCCCGGTACGACGAGAAGTACCTCAAGCCGGAGGCGTACGAGGCTGAGCACAGCGTGTGGAGCCGCGTGGCCGCCCTGGTGGGCCGGCGCCCGCGCGCGCTCTGGGCCGTCACCATGCTGGGCCTGGTCGTGCTCACCCTCGGGCTGGGGACGCTCAAGGCGGACGGCCTGTCGGACGCTGGACAGTTCACCGGCACACCCGACTCGGTGAAGGGCTCCGCGTCCGTCGCCCGGCACTTCCCGGCCGGGTCGGGCTCCCCCGCCGTCGTCATCGGCCGGGCCCCGGCGTCCGAGCAGATCGCCCAGACCGTGCGCGGGACGTCCGGCGTCGCCGAACTCGGACCGCCGATGACCGTGAACGGCCTGGTCAAGTACGAGGCGGTGCTGAAGGACCCGGCCGACAGCGCGGCCGCCCGCACGACCATCGACCGGCTGCGCGCCGCCGTGCACGACGTCCCGTCCGCGGACGCGAAGGTGGGCGGCACGACCGCGACGTCGCTGGACATCAAGCGCGCCTCCGCCCGCGACAACAAGGTGATCATCCCGATCGTGCTGGCCGTGGTGCTCCTGATCCTCATCGCGCTGCTGCGCGCCGTCGTCGCGCCGCTGCTGATGATCGGCACCGTCGTGCTGTCGTTCCTGGCCTCGCTCGGCGCCTGCGCGGTCATCTTCCAGCAGGGCTTCGGGTTCGAGGGCACCGACGCCGGCTTCCCGCTGCTGGCCTTCATCTTCCTGGTCGCGCTCGGGGTCGACTACAACATCTTCCTCATGCACCGCGTCCGGGAGGAGTCGCAGGCGCTCGGCACCCGCCGCGGCATCCGGCGCGGCCTCACCGTGACCGGCGGCGTGATCACCTCGGCCGGGCTGGTGCTGGCGGCCACGTTCGCGTCCATGGTCACGCTGCCGCTCGTGAGCATGGTCGAGATGGGCTTCGTGGTCGCGTTCGGCGTCCTGCTGGACACCCTCGTCGTGCGGTCGCTGCTGCTGCCGGCCCTGGCGCACGACATCGGACGGCGGATCTGGGCGCCGGGACGCCTCGCCGCGAAGGAGCCGGCCGCCGAGCCGCGGGTCCTGGACCCGGTCGGCTGACCGACTCCCGGCTCCGGCCGGGACGGGGAAGCGAGGGGTCCGGCCGGGCGCGGCCGGGCCCCTTCGCCGAGTTATCCACAATCGGCGAACGTCCTGCCGCCTCTGGCCGGGCGGTGGCTAGTGTCGGCGGCATGCCAACTTTCGGTTCCCAGCCCGCCGCCGAGATCGGGGTCATCGGCGGCTCGGGGTTCTACTCGTTCCTCGACGACATCGAGGAAGTCCGGGTCGACACCCCGTACGGCCCGCCGAGCGACCCCATCGCGGTCGGCGACCTCGCCGGCCGCCGGGTCGCGTTCGTCCCCCGGCACGGCCGCGACCACCGGTTCCCGCCGCACCGGATCCCCTACCGGGCCAACCTGTGGGCGCTGCGCTCCCTCGGCGTCCGGCAGGTCCTCGCGCCCTCCGCCGTCGGCTCCCTGACGCCCGCCTACGGGCCCGGCACGCTCGCCGTCCCCGACCAACTCGTCGACCGGACGTCCGGACGCGACCAGACCTACTACGACGAGGGCGCCGCCGTCCACGTGTCGTTCTCCGACCCGTACTGCCCCTCCGGCCGCCGCGCCGCCACCGAATCCGCCGGCGCCGCCGGCTGGGATCCGGTCGACCGCGGCACCCTCGTCGTCATCGAGGGCCCGCGCTTCTCCACCCGCGCCGAGTCCCAGTGGTTCGCCTCCCAGGGCTGGACGCTGATCGGCATGACCGGGCACCCGGAGGCCGTCCTCGCCCGCGAACTCGCGCTCTGCTACACCTCCCTCTGCCTCGTCACCGACCTCGACGCGGGCATCGAGGAGGGCGAGGGCGTCACCATGCAGGAGGTGCTCGGCGTCTTCGGCGAGAACATCGGCCGCCTCCGCACCCTCGTCGCCGACGTGGTCAAGGCGCTGCCGACCGAACGGACCTGCCCCTGCCCCAACGTCCTGGACGGCATGGAACTCCCCCTGGAGCTGCCGTGAGCCCCCGGTTAGCCCGCCTGCGGCGGCCCCTGGCGTCCCTGTTCGCCGCGGCCGCCGCCGGCCTCGCCCTGCTGGCCCTGCGCCCCGGCCCGGGCCCGTCCGTCCGCGTCCTGGCCGCCGCCCGCGACCTCCCCGCGGGCACGACCCTGGCCCCCGCCGACCTCCGCCACGTCGATCTCCCTCCTCCAGCGGTGCCGGCCGGCGCGTTCCGCTCATCCGCCGTGGGCCACGTCCTCGCGGGCCCGATGCGCAAGGGCGAACCCCTGACCGACGCCCGCGTCCTGGGCGACGCCCTCCTCCAGGGCTACGGCCCGGGCACGGTCGCCGCCCCGATCCGCATAGCCGACCCGGCCGCCGCCCACCTGCTCCACCCCGGCGACCGCATAGACGTCCTCTCAACCCCGACCCCCGACCCCATGCCCCTGCCACCGGCCGAAGAAGCGCCCACTCACCTCCCCACCACCGCCGAACACACCCGCACCACCACACCAAGGCTCACCGCACTCGCAGCAGCCCCCACCGCACGCACCCCAACCCACACCACCGCCCCCCGACCCGCCACACCCGTGTCCACCTCCGCCCTGCCCACCTCTGTCCTCGCCGCGTCCCCCACGGGGCCAGGCTGGCGCGGCGCCCGAGTCGTGGTGTCAGGGGTACCGGTCGTAGCGATCCCGCCACCGGCCGAGGACGGGCAGGAGGGCGCCTTGATCGTCCTGGCGACCGACAGAGCCCAGGCCCTGGCCCTCGCGGCAGCCACCCCACCCCTGTCTCTGACCATCACCGCGAGCTAGCCGGCCACCTCCACCGGGGCGGCGGTCAACGCGCGAGGTTCGCGGTGCGGGGATCGTTTTTAGGCATGCGGAGGAAGCCAATACGATCCGTAGCCGTACGGTGCCCTCGTCAGCCAGGAGGGCGCTCCCCCGATCTCCCCTGGAGTACATACATGAGCGGATTCAAGAAGTTCCTCCTCCGCGGGAACCTGGTCGACCTCGCGGTCGCGTTCGTCGTCGGTGCCGCGTTCGCGGGACTGGTGAAGGACTTCGCGAGTTCGTTCATCACCCCGCTGATCGCGCTCATCGGAGGTAAGCCGGACTACACCCGGCTGGCCGTCACCATCAACGGCACGACGTTCCCCTACGGGGTCTTCGTCACCTCCGCGATCGCGTTCGCCATCACGGCGGTGATCGTCTACTTCCTGGTCGTCCTGCCGACGGCGAAGCTGATCGAGCGGCTGGACCGCGGCAAGGAGGCCACCGAGCGCGAGTGCCCGCAGTGCCTCAGCGAGATCCCGGTGAAGGCCCGCCGCTGCCGCTACTGCACGGCGGAGATCGTCCCCGCCACCGAGGTCCCGTCCTACCACCCGCACCGGTAACCCCTACCGGCCGTACGGACGCCGGGCGCCGGGGATCACTCGTCCTCGGTCCCGAACTCCCAGTGCCAAGGCTCGAACGGATTGCTGTAGGCCCACGCCGGATGAATCCAGCCGTACTTGCCGGCGTGGGCCTCCATCCAGTTGAACTGGGCCGAACCCGAGTTCTGGACGCCGCCGCACAGGTCCAGGGCCTGCCCCTTGCCGTGGTTGCTCGTCCCGGGGACGGCCGCGAAACCGGGGCGCCGCGCGTAGACCGAGTGCTGTTCGGACAGGCTCCGGTAGGCGTCCGTCACGCACATATCGCGGCCGAACCGGCGCTTGTACGCGGCGTTGAGCTTGTAGAAGGCCAGCGCCGCGTCCGCCCGCAGCTTGTGCCCGCCCTTCTGCGGCAGCGGGCACAGATACTTCGACGGGATCAGCCCGTTGGGGAACTTCTTGGCGTCCGCGGCGAGGCTCTTGTCGCAGCCGAGTTCGAGCCGCTTCTGCCGGGACACCGCCAGCTTGTCGAGCATCGCGTTGAGCTGCTTGGTCAGCTGCGCCGACTTGTTCTTCAGCCCGTCCACCTCCTGCTGGAGGCGGGTCTGCTCCACCGCGTTGCGCGACTGCAGTTCCTGCGCGGTGGACGCGAGCCGCTGCCGGCGCTTCTGCAGCTCGTCGGCACGGTCCACGAGCGCCTGCTGCGACCGTGCGAGCAACGTCACGTCGGCCGTCGACCGCAGTGCCTGGCTCGGATCGCCGCCCCCGAAGATCGCCATCGAGCCGGCCGCGCCGCTCTGCTGGTACGACGAGTTCGCCAGCCTGGCCAGCGGCCCCCGGATCTTGTTCAGCTCGGCCTCGGCCACGGCGAGGTCCTTCAGGGTGGCGCGCAGCTTCACCTGCGAGGCGGCGAGCTCCTTCTGCCGACCCTTCATCTGATCGGTGGCCTTCTCCATCTGGTCACGGGCCTTCGCCGCCTCGCGGCGCAGCGACTCCAGCGTGTCGGCCCGCGTCGCGGCCGCGGCGCCGTGCGGTGAGAGCACCGCCAATACCAGGAAGACCGCGGTCAGCGCCGCCGACCGAGGGTACGGCACGGTGGTTTTCCTCCAGATGCCCAAATGCGGAACAGCGGCAGAACGCTACTACAGGTTCTACGATGACCTGCGCGTAACCGGTTCAACGGTCACGGTAACCGTTCCGCTCGCACCACCGGCGCATCCACCAGACATCGTCCCATCCGGACGGGCACGGCCGGCGCACCCGCCCCGTCGGAGACGGGGTCGGCGCCCGGGTCACGGCCTTCCGCGGTTTCGGCGCCGGCGCGGGCACCCGCTTCGGGACCGCCTTCGTCGCCGCCTGCTGCTCCGACTCGGGCGGCACGTACCTCCCGTACGTCGGCTCGGTCTCCGGCGTGGCCGGCGCCACATGCTGCACCGGCGTACCCGCAGTCTCCGGCCGCTCCGGGACGCGTCCCTCCCGCAGCCCGACCGCGATCACGGACGCCACCACGACGGGGACCAGGAAGGCACCGGCGATCACCGCGGCCCGTCTGCCCCGGGACGTGCGCTCTTCCACCTCGTCCTCGGCCGCCTTGGGCTGCCCGCGATGCCGTCCCGTCACGGCACCGAAGCGTACCCACACCGGCCCCACCGGGCCTAGAGCCCCGGCCACCCCATAAGAAGAAGCGCACACGGGTCCCTTTCCCCTACCCTGTACCTGCCGTCCGCTACGCTCTAGCGCGAGCGACGACACGCCTCCGTAGCTCAGGGGATAGAGCACCGCTCTCCTAAAGCGGGTGTCGCAGGTTCGAATCCTGCCGGAGGCGCCACCACCGAAACGCGCCGACCAGCCGAAACACAACGGCCGGACGCCGCGTCCGCCGTTCCGGCAGATCATCACGCCCCAGATGTCGACGCGTTGGCGGCACCATCCCGCCCATGCGCGGCCCCCGCACCACACGAACGCCGCGATCATGGCGTCCGCGTCCTCAACGTGTAGACGTCCACGGTGAAAGCAGCCGAAGCGCAGCCGAGGCGACCTTGAGGAGGTCCACCCCGGCGCGAGGGGCATCGCCACCAAGCCACGCCGCAGGCCGCGCAGGCCAACGACGAACGCCACCCCGATCAGGGGCAGCAGTCCGCTCGTGCGGCGAACAGCATCGCCGCCAGGCCGCGCCGAACAGGCCCCGCCGGACAGGCCGGGCCGTTGGTCGTGATTGGTGGTCATGAACGCCGGCCCGGTTCCGGCGCGGCGATTCGCCGGTGCGCGGCGCGACAACGCCACCGGGCCCGGCCGTAGGGCGTGCAGGGTGGCGGTGAACGCCAGGCCCGTTCCGGGCAGCGGTTCGCCGGGGTGGCGCGCGGCAGCGCCACCGGGCCGGGCCGGTGGTCGTGCGGGGTGGTGGTGGGCGCTAGGTCGGTTTGGGGGTGGTGGTCCGGTGGTTTGGGGAGCGGTATTGGTGCCGGGGCTGGACCGGGGTGGGTTGGGGTTAGGGGTGGTGGGGGGGTGGTGTGGTTAGCCGGGTGGCTGCTTCGTCTGCGGAGACGACGTCGGCGAAGACTGTGTCCATTAGGCGCAGGCTGTTCTGGTGGAGGTCCTCGAAGTAGCCGGCGACGGCCTCGCGTGGCACGACTGCCTTCAGGTCGCGGAAGAAGGCTGCGCGGACGGTCGACTCTACGCAGAAGTCGGTGCGGACCCCGGCCATCACGAGTGTCTCCACGCCGAGGTCGCGGAGCAGGTCGTCCAGCCCGGTGCGGTGGAAGGCGTCGAAGCGCGGTTTGACGATCTCGTGGTCGCCGGGCGCGCGGTCAAGGCCGGCTACCAGCTCGCAGCCCCACGTTCCGCGTCGCAGGCCGTGCTCGCGTAGGAACGGGCTTCGTTGGGCGAGGAGTCCGACGTCGGCGTCGTCGGCCCATTCCATCCGCACCCAGATGACGGGTCGGCCGGCGGAGCGGGCCGCGGCGGCGAGGGTGTTGACGTTCTGGACGAGGTCGTCCAGCCCGGTGACGCGCAGCCCGGCCCGCGCGAAGACGCCGTCGGGATGGCAGTAGTCGTTCTGCATGTCGATGACGAGGAGCGCGGTCACGCGTCACCTCCGTTCGCGGTGGTCAGGCGGCCGTGGGCGGCGACGGCCGCCTCCAGGCGCTCCGAGTCGCCGGAGGCGATGGCCTCCACCAGTTCCCCGTGGACGGCCGGGCCCGCCACGTGGCGGGTGGCCGGCTCGTCGGGCGTGACGCCGCGCAGCCGGGTCTCCACGAACTCCAGCAGCGAGACGTAGGTGTGCTGGAGGATCTTGTTCGGCGTGATCTCCGCGATGCGGCGGTGCAGCGCCCAGTTCGCCGCGAGGTAGCCGACGCCGCTCTCCGCCGCCGCGGCGGCCATCGCGCCGGAGAGCCGGCGCAGGTCGGCGATGTCGGCCCCGGTGCGGTGCCGCATGGCCTCGCGCGCCAGTAGCGGCTCCAGCGCGTCCCGCATCACCAGGCAGTCGGAGACCGGCACGGAGTCGCCGCTGAGTTCGAGCATCTTGCGGCCGAGCCGGACCAGCGGCGGCGGGGTCGCGACGAAGATCCCGCCCTTCACGCCCGGACGGACCGAGACCGTGCCGCGCGCGCTCAGCAGCCGGACCGCCTCGTTGAACGTCGCGGCGGCCACGTCGAACTCGCGGCGCAGGCTGTCCCTGGTGCCGAGGCGGTGGCCGTTGGGAAGGACGTCCTCGGCGATGCGCGCCTCGATCCGCCTGGCGACGGTCTCGGCGCGGGAGAGGCGGGGCAGGTCGGTCACCGGACTGTCGGTGCTCATCGTGTTCGTCCTTCGCTGCGGTGGGCCGGGCGGGCGGCGGCGGTCGGTACGGCACGGTCGCCGACCGCCGCCGGCGGTGGGGGTGGGCCCGCCGCTCTGCGGCAGGCGGCAGAGGAGGAGGCTGTGCCGGTCGAGTGCGCCGCCCGGGGTGCCCTCGGCGACCCCGGCGGGGCCGGGTTCGTCCGGGCAGGGGTGCGGCTTCCTCGGCCCGGCTGGTGCCGCCTCGGGGCCGGGCCGGTGCCGGGCCTCGTACGGCTGTCGTCGGCGCGCTCGGTCGCCCGCGTTCGCGGACGCGGGGCGGGGCCCGCGTCCGGCGTGGCGCCCCTACTCACCGCGCTCCGCCATGTAGGCCTCGTACCGGTCGCCCAGCAGCGACTTGATCAGCGCGGTCGCGGCGCCGGACGTGCCGGCCTTCTCGCCGGTGCCGTAGATCAGCCGGGCGAGCTGGCCGAGCAGGTAGGGGTGCAGGCCGAGTTCGAACAGCGTCCGGAAGTCGCGGTCCAGGATCGCCGTGCGCTCCTCGGGGGTGAGCGGGTAGGCGTCCAGCACCTCCTTCTCGGACGTCTCGAACCGGGCCCGCAGCTCGCGGTCCCATTTCAGTTCCTGGACGAGGTCGTTGGCCCGCAGCAGCGGGTCGAAGTGCTCGAGTGCCATTTCGGGGGTGTCTCCGGTCGGCGCGGTCATGACAGGTCCCAGCGGACGGCGCCGAAACCGCAGCGCCACTGGTCGACGGCGGCGTAGCCGAGGGCCTTGCACGGGCGGGGCCCGATCGCGCCCATGACGACCATCCAGGACAGCAGTTCGGAGGTGCCGCCCGAGCCGGCCTCCTCCATGCGCTCGAACGTGACGTCGGCCAGGACCCGCTCGTGGTCGCCCTCGACCAGCAGGTCCATCCACCAGCGGTCGAACTTCTCGTCGATCTCCAGGTAGCGGGGGCCGCCGGGCTCGTGGGACAGGCCGCCGGAGCCGAACAGGCCGACCCGCAGCCCGTCGGGCAGGCGGGTCCGGATGGCCTCGCCGAGGGTCTCGCCGAGCCCGTAGCAGACCTTCTCGTCCGGGACGGGCGGGACCGTGCAGTTCTGCAGGACGGGAATGACCGCCACCCCCGTCGAGACGAGGCCGGCCATGGTCGTCGGGACGGACAGGTTGTCGTCGTAGCGAAGGTTCTCGCGGACGGCGCGCACGCGCGGGGCGCAGTCCTTGACGCTCTCGTACAGGATCTCGCCCACGTCGGGACGTCCGGGAAGCTCGTAGTCGGGGACGCGCAGCCACGGCTTGAACCACTCGTCGGGGCCGGTGTGCCGTTCGGCGAGCCCGAAGGTGAAGTCGTTGTAGTCGCTGACGAACCCGTTCGCGATGTGGTCGTTGGCGATGACCAGGAGCACGTCGGTGCGGGATTCCACGATGGCGTCGTGGATCTCGGCGTAGGCGGCGAGGACCGTCTTCTGGTCGCCCTCGGGCGCCTTGTCGAACCAGCCGGTGAGGCCGGGCGCGTGGCTCGCCGCTATGGCGAGGCTGATCTCAGCCATGGTTCCTCCGTCCTTCGTGGGAATGGGACGCCGCCGTGCGCCGCAGGCGGAGCACGATGGCGTCGGCGGCCTGCGCGGAGGCGGTCGCCTGGATCCGGTGTCCTTCCTCGGCGCCGGCCGCGGCCGGGTCGCCGAAGTAGCCCTCGGGCGTGACCCGGCGGGCGTGTTCGAACCCCTGCCGCCAGGTCGCCAGGTCGCCCGGCCCGCGGCCGCTGGGTTCGAGCCGGACGCGGACGTCCTCGCGCACGAGCTTCGGCTGGATGTGCATCATCAGCGACGTCTCCCACTGCCCGGCGTGGACGTCGGGCGGGGCCTCGGGCCGGGCACCGGGCGCGGGCTCGTCCGGCCCGTAGAGCGTGAGGTGCGGGTCGTCCGGGTCGAGGCCGATGCGGCGGGCCAGGGCGGGCTCGGTCACGAAGCTCGCGTCCACGGCCGCGCGCTCGGACGCGGTCCGCACCCCGTCGTGGACGGTGCGGTTGTGCAGTGCGTCGCCGTGCCCGGAGAAGCAGAACACGTGCCGGAACCCGTCGCGGGCCATGCCGGTGAGCAGGTCGGCCATGACCTCCCGCATCAGTTCGGGCCGCACGCCGTAGGACGCGGGGAAGGCTCCCGAGACGACGTTGACGCCCCAGTAGTACGGCGGCATGATCAGCGCCTGCACGCCGCGCTCGGCCAGCCGCGCCTGGACGCCGCGCAGGCGCGCACCGGGAACGTAGACGTCGGTCCCGGTGGGCAGGTGCGGGCCGTGCTGCTCGATCACGCCGAACGCCCAGAGCAGGACCGCTCCCGACCGGGCGGCCCGTTCGACCTCGTACCAGGTCAGCTCCGCCAGCGTGCCGGCGAACACGTCACCGCGGATCCCGTCGCCGCTCATGGCCGGGACTCCTGGGCGAACAGCTCGTCGAGCGGGCCGGTGCCGCCGATGAGGCCGGTCTCGACGGTCAGCTGCGCGAGCGGGGCGACCTCCGCCTTCCCGGCCTCCGGGTTCCAGCCCGGCAGGGTGACCTTGTCGCTGAGGCCCGGCTCCAGCTTCAGGTAGGCGTCCAGGGCCTTCCGGGCCTCGTCCGGGTGGGCCTCGGCGTACGCCATGGACTCCTTCAGCGCGGCGGTGAACCTCTTCACGACGTCGGGGTTCTTCGCCGCGTACTGCTTGGAGGTGAACCAGCCGGCGAACGGCAGGTGCGCGCCCATGCCCGCGTAGCTGACCGGCAGCCGCTTGGCGCCCTGCCCCTCGGCGATCGTGATGAACGGCTCGCTCATCATCGCGGCGTCCACCCGGCCGGCCTCCAGGGTGTCGGGCATCGTGGGGATCGGCACCTCCACCAGTTCGACGTCGCCGCGCTGCAGCCCGTTCTTCTTCAGGACGGACGCGACCGCGACCTCGTTGATGCCCTTGAGCGTGTTGACGGCGACCTTCTTGCCCTTCAGGTCGGCCACCTTCGTGATCTTCGGGTCGCGGGTCATCAGCTGCCCGGACCCGTCGTCCATGACGTCGCCGGACGCGCGGGCGCCGATCGACACCATCGTCACCGGGACGCCCTTCTCCCGGGCCACGAGCAGGCTGACGATGTTGGAGTACCCGAACTGGAGGTCGCCGCTGACCACGGCGGGCACGATGGCGGCGCCGCCCTGCGAGTCCTGCGTGGTGACCTTCAGCTTGTGGCGGGCGAACACGCCGTTGGTGACGCCGAGCTTCACCGGCGCGATGTCGATGATCGGGATGACGCCGAGCTTCACCTCCGCGGTGCCGTCGGCGGCGACCTCCGCGGCGCCGGAGCCGCAGCCGGTGAGGGCCGCCAGAGCCACGGCCGCGGCGGCCGCGCAGGCGGCGAGCGGTGCGGGGCGGTGCCCGCGGTGGCCGCGCTGGAGAAGGGACATGTCGGTACTCCCGAGAGCAGGCGCGCCAGGCGCGGCGAGGTCGTCAGTGGTTCCGGTGCGGGACGGGGCCCGGGGCGAGGTGCGTTCGGCGGCGGCAGCGCTGTGGCACAGTGGGCGGATACCGGCAAGTCCGCTGGTCAGCGGCTTGCCGGCGATGCCGGTCGGCAGGGTCGGCACGGCTCCGCCCCCTCCGGCGACGCGTCCTCATGACGTCCCAACCTAAGGGGCACATTGAATATGTTCAATAAATCGATACGATCTTTTTACGGGCATGCCGAAGGCGGGGACGTGGGATCGTCAACGCGGGCGGGGCCGTTCGGGCCGCCCGTCAGGTGGAGTCGCGGACGACCAGTTCGGTGGGGAAGATCACCGGGGCGGGGTGGCCCTCGAAGCCGGTGAGGAGCATCTGGACGATCGTCCTGGCGACGTCGTCGATGGGCTGCCGGACGGTCGTCAGCGGCGGGTCGGTGAAGCGGGCGGCGTCGATGTCGTCGAAGCCGACGACGGCGACGTCGCCGGGGACGCGGCGGCCCGCCTTCCGCAGGGCGTAGACGGCGCCGATCGCCATCAGGTCGCTCGCGGCGAACACCGCGTCGAGGCCCGGGTCGTCCTCCAGGAGCTGCCGCATCGCGGCCGCGCCCGACTCGCGGGTGAAGTCGCCCATCGCGGCCAGCGAGCGGCGGCCGGTGCCCGACAGGGTGTCGCGGTAGCCGGCCAGGCGGTCCAGGCTCGCGGACATGTCGAGCGGGCCGCTGATAGTGGCGATCCGCCGCCGCCCCCGCGCCAGGAGGTGCTCGACGGCGGCCCGCGCGCCGCCGACGTTGTCGGCGTCGCAGTACGGCGGCCGGGCCGTGGAGACCGGGCGGCCGTGCGACACCACCGGGACGCCCGTCCGCATGAGGGCCGCGGGCAGGGGGTCGGATCCGTGCAGGGAGAGGAGGATGACGCCGTCCACGTGGCCGCCCGCGACGTAACGCTCGACCCTCGTCTGCCCCGCCGGCGACGACGGCATCATGAGCACGGCCTGCCGGTCGGCGGCCTCCAGCTCATGGCTCACCGTCCGGATGACCTGGGAGAAGAAGGGGTCGTCGGAGAAGACGCGGGCGGGCGGCTCGGACACCACCAGCCCGATCGATCCGGTGCGCTGGGTCACCAGGCTCCGGGCCGCCGAGTTCGGGACGTAGCCGAGTTCCTCGACGGCGCGCTGGACGGTCGCGCGGATCTCCGGGTTCACGGTGGCCGATCCGTTGACCACGCGCGACACCGTGGCCCGGGAGACCCCGGCCCTGGCCGCGACGGCCTCCAGCGTGGGACGTTTCACGCCACCTCTCCCCCGAGCCCGTTGCGGGCGATGACGTCACGGAACCACTGCGCGCTGTCCTTGGGCAGGCGGCGCTGGTCGGCGTAGTCGACGTAGACGATGCCGAACCTCTTGCCGTAGCCCTCCGCCCACTCGAAATTGTCCAGGAACGACCATACGAGATACCCCCGCAGGTCCGCACCGGCCGTGAGCGCGGCGTGCGCGGCGCGCAGGTGCGCGTCGAGGTAGCGGATGCGGGCGTCGTCGCGCACCCGCCCGTCCGGGCCGGGGGCGTCGTCGAACGCGGCGCCGTTCTCGGTGACGACGAGCGGCACCCCCGGGTAGTCGCGGCTGAGCCGGATCAGCAGGTCGCCGAGCCCCGCCGGGACGATGGGCCAGCCCATCGCGGTGTGCGGCGGGCCGGCCTGCGGGAACGCGATGCCCTCCGATCCCGGGTAGACCGGGTTCGGCGGCGTGCCGGGCGCGGCGGCGACATAGGTGGGGTTGTAGTAGTTGATGCCGAGCGAGTCGATCGGTTCGGCGATCACGGCCAGGTCGTCGCCGTGGACGTGGTCGAGCCCCCCGTGGCGGGACGCGACCGCCAGCACCGGCCCGGCGTACTCGCCGCGCAGCACCGGGTCGAGGAACTGCCGGTTGAGCATCGCGTCGACGAGCCCGACCGCCGCGGCGTCCGCCTCCGCGGCGCCGGAGGCCCTTGTGGCACCAGACACCCCTGTGGTGCCGGAGACCGCTGTGGTGCCGGAGACCGCTGTGGCTCGGGCTGCCTCTGTGGCGCCAGACACCCCTGTGGCGCCGACGGCGATGATCGGTGCGAGGTTGAGGGTCAGTGAGATTTGTTCGGCGCCGCCGGCGCGGAGCCGGCGGGTGGCGAGGCCGTGCGCGAGGAGCAGGTGGTGGGCGGCGCGGAAGGCGTCGGCGGCGCTGGTCCGGCCGGGGGCGTGCACGCCCGCGCCGTAGCCGAGGTAGGCGGCCACCCACGGCTCGTTGATCGTCGTCCAGGTGTCGACGCGGTCGGCGAGGCGGTCGTGGACGAGGCCCGCGTAGTCGGCGAAGCGCAGGGCGGTGTCGCGGGACGTCCAGCCGCCGAGGTCCTCCAGTGCCTGCGGCAGGTCCCAGTGGTACAGGGTCGCGTACGGCGTGACGCCCGCGTCGAGCAGCGCGTCGACCAGCCGGTCGTAGAAGCCGAGGCCGCGCGGGTCGGCCGGGCCCGAGCCGTCCGGCTGGACGCGCGGCCAGGCGACCGAGAAGCGGTAGGCGTCCAGGCCCAGGCCGGCCATGAGCCGGACGTCGTCGCGGAAGCGGTGGTAGTGGTCGCAGGCGACGTCGCCGGTGTGCCCGCCCGCGACCCTGCCCGGGACGCGGCAGAAGGTGTCCCAGATCGAGGGGCCGCGTCCGTCGTCGCGTGCCGCGCCCTCGATCTGGTAGGCGGCGGTGGCGGCACCCCAGACGAAGCCTGGCGGGAAGGTGAGGGGCCGGTCGTCGGTCTGCGGGGTCGTGGCCGTCATCGTTCTCGTGGTCCCTCTGGTGAGTGGTGACTCGTCATGCCTTGAGAGCGCCGTCCATGATTCCGCTGATGATCTGGCGTCCGAACAGCACGAAGACGGCCAGCAGCGGGAGCGTCGCCACGGCGGTGCCGGTGAACATCAGCGAGTAGTCGGTGTAGTAGGCGCCGTTGAGCAGGTTCAGGGAGTACTGGACGGTGGGGTTGTCGGGGTTGAGCACGGCCAGGGGCCAGATGAACTCGTTCCAGGTCTGCATGAACGTGAACAGCCCGAGGACGGCCATGGCGGGCCGCAGCACCGGCAGGACGACGTTCCAGTAGATGCGGAACGTCGAGCACCCGTCGATGCGTGCGCTCTCGATGAGTTCGTCCGGGACGGCCTGCATCGTGTACTGCCGCATCATGAACACGCCGAAACCGGTGACGAGGAACGGCACGATGACGGCCTGGAGCTTCCCGGTCCATCCGATCTCGGCCATCAGCATGTAGAGCGGGATGATGCCCATCTGGACCGGCACCATCATCGTCGCCAGCATGACCAGCAGCAGGGCCCCGCGCCCGCGGAAGCGCAGCTTGGCGAAGGCGAATCCGGCGAGCGAGGCGAACAGCAGCGTGGACACGGTGACCGTCGTGGCGGCGATCGCCGAGTTGACGAGCCCGAGCGTGAAGTGCGCCTGCTCATTGCCGAACAGCCGGGACAGGTTGCGGCCCAGTTCGCCGCCGGGCGTGAGCGGCGGGGGCGTCGAGCCGACGACGTCGTTGGTGCGGGTCGCGACGACGAACATCCAGTAGATGGGGAACAGCGACAGCACGATCGTCGCGAGGAGCGTGACGCGGGTGAGCGGCCCGGCGTCCCACAGCGCCGCGACGGCGCCGCCGCCGCGCTTGCGCCGCGGCCGCCCCGGCGTCTTCATGATCATCATCTGGTGCCTCCCATCCGCCGCAGCCACAGGAAGTTGAGGAGGGATCCGAGGAGAATGAGCATGAAGAGCATCCAGGAGACGGCGGACGCGTAGCCGTAGTCGAACCGGCGGAACGCGTTCTCGAACATGTACATGGTGACCGTCTGGAACTGCCGCAGCGATCCGCCGGCCATGTCGCCGTTGCCGAACAGCAGCGGCTCGGTGAACAGCTGGAACCCGCCGATCGTGGACACGATCGCGGTGAAGATGATGGTGGGCCGCAGCAGCGGCAGCGTGATCGTCCGGAACTGGCGGGCGCGGGACGCCCCGTCGATCGCCGCCGCCTCGTACAGGTCGCGCGGGATCGACTGCATGGCGGCCAGGTAGATCAGCGCGTTGTAGCCCGTCCACCGCCAGTCGACCATCACCGAGACCGCCAGCCAGGACGTCCAGCGCCGGGCGGCCCAGTCGAGGTGGTCGACCCCGAACCAGCCGAGCACCCAGTTGACGAGGCCGAAGTCCCGGCTGAACAGCTGGCCGAACACGATCGCCACCGCGGCGATCGAGGTGATCATCGGGACGAGCACGCCCATCCGGACGAGCGTCCGCCCCCGCATCCGCTGGTTCAGCGCGTTCGCCAGCACCAGCGCGGCCAGCAGCTGCGGGACGGTGGCGATGACGAACATGCCGACCGTGTTGCGGACGGAGTTCCAGAACTGCGGGTCGGTCAGGACGAGCCGGAAGTTCTCCAGGCCGACGAACTCATGGGCGCCGAGCAGTTCCCAGTCGTGCAGGGCCACCCAGACCGTGTAGCCCATCGGGAACAGCCCGAAGAGGAAGAACAGCAGGAAGTACGGGGAGATGAACAGGTAGGGCGAGAACTTGATGTCCCACCGGGTGAGCGCGGTCCGCGACCGGCGGCGCGGCACCGGGGACCCGGGCGGACCGGCCGCCCGGGGCCCCGTGCGGGAACCGATGGAGATCGTCATCGAGCTTCGCG
The DNA here is from genome assembly GCF_040643275.1 of Spirillospora sp. NPDC047418. Classification (NCBI taxonomy): domain Bacteria; kingdom Bacillati; phylum Actinomycetota; class Actinomycetes; order Streptosporangiales; family Thermomonosporaceae; genus Spirillospora; species Spirillospora sp. NPDC047418. Next base: position 143,014 of record NZ_JBEYTW010000003.1, on the reverse strand, counting down.
TTCGGCGTCGTCGAGGGCCTTCTTCCACGCCGCGTCGGGCGCGAGCCTGCCCTGCTCCAGCGCGAGCAGCGCGTCCTCGAAGCGCTGCCCGACCGGGTTGTTGTCGGCGCCCAGGTAGAGCGGCTTGACCGCCTTCGCGCCGGCGGCGTAGATCTCCCCGACCGGGGCGTCGCTGAAGTACGCGTTCTTGAACGACTTCACCGCGGGGTCGTCCAGCGCCTGCGGGGACGACGGCAGGTTGTTGCGCGCCTTGAACGCGGTGATCTGACCGTTCACGCTGGTCAGGTACTTGGCCAGCTCGGCCGCCTCCGTGGCGTGCTTGCTCTGCTTGGGCACCGCGAGGAACGAGCCGCCGCGGCTGCCCGCACCGCCCGGGATCGCCGCGACGTCCCACTTGCCGGACGCGTCCGCACCGGCGTTCTCCTTGATGACGCCGAGCATCCAGGACGGGCACGCGATCGTCGCGAACTTGGCCTGCTTGAAGCCGGAGCCCCAGCTCGGCTCGAACGACTTCAGCCCGGCCGACAGCCCGGCCTCCTGGATCTTCACGGTGGTGTCCCAGGCGTTCTTGATCGCGGGATTGCTCCCGGCGACGAGCTTGCCGGAGCGGTCGAAGAACGTGTAGCCGGCGGTCTGGCTCGCACTCTGCGCGAGGATCGTGTTGTAGAGGTTCACCGAGCCGTCGACGAACTTGGAGTCCTTCACCTTGGCGGAGTACTTCTGGCCGGTGGCGATGTAGTCGTCCCAGGTCGGCCACAGCGCGCCGACCTTCTCCCGGTCGGTCGGCAGGCCCGCCTTCTCGAAGAGGTCGGTGCGGTAGCACATGGCCAGGCCGCCGATGTCGGTGCCGAGGCCGACCAGGTACGTGCCGTCGGGGCTGAGCGCCTGCTTCCACTTCCAGTCGAGGAAGTTGCCCTGGAGCGAGCCGGCGCCGTGGTCGAGCAGGTTCACGAACTTGTCGGGGTGGGCCATGAACTTGGTGAGGATCCCCTCCTCGATGGCGACGACGTCGCCTGCGCCGCTGCCCGCGGCGATCCACTGCTCCAGGCGGGGCAGGTACTCGTCGAGCTGCACCACGTTCCGGTGCTTGATCTTGATGCCGGGGTGGGCGGACTCGTACTGCTTGAACAGGTCCTCGTACCCGAAGGTGCTGAAGGTGTCGACGGTCAGCGTGACCGTGCCGTCCGAGCCGGCGCCGCCGTCTCCGCTCCCGCAGGCGGAGAGGCCGAGCGCCAGGACGGCGGCGGAGACGAGGCTGGGCAGGAGTCGGCGGTGGGCTCTGCGCATGGCTGTCCTCGGTGGGGGTGGGGTCTGGAACCGGCCCGGAACCGGGTGAGAGAGCGCTCTCGCAGAGAATGGCGCCAGCAGGCAGGGCTGTCAAGAGAGCGATTTCTCCCAAGAATCTGACCAGCGATATAACCGATATATGCGCAGATGGGCGCGGCCATCACACTCCAAGGCGCCCGAGAGAGCGCTCTCCAGACTCTTGACGGGCGGGTCTCGGCGGGCGACATTGACCCCACCAGAGGCAGGCGCCCCGCGCCTGCTCCCACCCCCGCTCTGGAGGTCCCCGCCATGACCCCACCGAGACGTCCCCGCCGCTGGCGAAGGTCCGTCCTGGCCGTGCTCGCCGCAGCGCTCCCGGCCGTGCTCGCCACCACCGTGACGGCGCCGACGGCCGGCGCGGCCGTCCCGCCGCCCCCGGACGGCTGGAGCCTGGTCTGGAGCGACGACTTCAACGGCTCCGCCGGACAGCTCCCCTCGTCCGCGAACTGGATCATCGACACCGGCCACGGCTACCCGGGAGGCCCCGGAAACTGGGGCACCGGCGAGATCCAGCGCTACACCGCCGACCCCGCCAACGTCAGCCTGGACGGCGGCGGCAACCTGCGGATAACCCCGATCAAGAGCTCCTCGGGCGAGTGGACGTCGGCCCGCATCGAGACCCAGCGCACCGACTTCAAGCCCGCCGACGGCCGGGTCCTGCGCATCGAGGGACGCGTCCAGATGCCGAACGTCACCGGGAACCAGGCCCTCGGCTACTGGCCGGCGTTCTGGGCGCTGGGCTCCCCGTACCGCGGCAACTACCAGAACTGGCCGGCGATCGGCGAGTTCGACATCATGGAGAACGTCAACGGGATCAACTCCGTCTGGGGCGTCCTGCACTGCGGTGTCAACCCCGGCGGCGCGTGCCAGGAGACGAACGGGCTCGGCGCCAACCGCGCCTGCCCGGGCTCGTCCTGCCAGTCGGCGATGCACACCTACCGCTTCGAGTGGGACCGCAGCGTCAGCCCCAACCAGCTGCGCTGGTACGTGGACGGCCAGCAGTTCCACAGCATCGGCCAGAACCAGCTCGACGCCACCACATGGGCGAACATGACGAGCCACGCCGGCTACTTCCTGCTGCTCAACGTGGCCATGGGCGGCGGCTTCCCCAACGGCGTCGCCGGGTTCGGCACGCCCACCGCGGACACCGTCTCGGGACGTCCGATGGTCGTCGACTACGTCGCGATCTGGCAGAGCGGCGGCGGCACCACCACCCCGCCCCCGACGGGCGGCGGGGTCGACGCCCGCTCGACCATCCAGGCGGAGGGCTACCAGGCCCAGTCGGGCACGCAGCTGGAGAGCACGACCGACAGCGGCGGCGGCCAGGACGTCGGCTACATCAACAACGGCAACTGGCTCCGCTACGACAACGTCGACTTCGGCGGCACCCCGGCCACGCAGTTCAAGGCCAGGGTCGCCTCCGGCGCGCCGGCCGGGGTCAGCGGCCTGGTGCAGGCGCGGCTGGACAGCCCGACCGGGCAGGTGCTCGGCCAGTTCGCCGTCGCCAACACCGGCGGCTGGCAGACCTGGCGGACGGTGCCCGCCAACATGTCCGGAGTGACCGGTAAGCACACCGTCTACATCACGTTCAGCAGCGGACAGCCGGCCGACTTCGTCAACCTCAACTGGTTCACCTTCGCCAGCTGACGGTCACCGGCTGACGGTCAGCGATGCCCGCCGCCGGCCCGCGGGCCCGGCGGCGGGCCCTGCCCCTCACGGGGCCCGCGGGCCTGGCGGCGGGCCCGGTGCGGCGCGGTCACGCGCGGCCGGTGGCGGGGGTCCGGCCGTCGAGGAGGGCGGCGCCGAGGGCGGAGAGGTGATGCAGGACGCGGTTGGCGTCCCGCCGGGAGGTGACGAGCCCGGCGCTGCGCAGCACCGCCGCGTGCTGGCTGGCGCCCGAGACCGATATCCGCAGGCGCCCGGCGATCTCGCTGGTGGTGCGCTCCTCGGCGACGCAGTCCAGGACCTCGGCGCGCGTCCGGCCGAGCAGCGCGACGACGGCTTCGCTCGGACGCGAGGTGGGCGGCGCCCAGATCTGCGCGGCGGCGAGCGGGTCGCGGAGCGCGGGACAGATCAGCAGCAGGGCGGCGTCCGGGTCGCGGAGGGGCGCGTACGCCAGGGGGCGGCTGCGGCAGAACAGGGAGGGTGCGAGCACCACTCCCCTGCCGTTCAGGTGCAGATCGCTTATTCTGTACGGCTGATATCCAGGAATCTCCAGCACCGGCGGTTTCCATTGCAGCATGGGCCGGAGACTGGAAAGCAGGGCATGGACTCCGCCTTCGGCCATGGCCCTTCCGTATGCGTGTTTCTCCGCCTCCAGGTGATCATTGATCCGCGTCCAGTAAGGGCGGAGACCGGCGTCGTAACAGGCCCGGACGGCCGTCGCCAACCGATGTGACGCGTCCTCCTCGTGGCCCAGGTGGCGCAGCCAGGGCGGCCGGCGGCGCGCCATTCCGGGGAAGGTCTCCACCTCGACGCGAAGCGGCTCCAACGGGACGTCCATCACCCGGTCCACGAACTCGTCCCGCTCGCCCACGGCGCCTACCAGGGTGAACAGGTCCAGCGGCGCATGGGACGCATGGGCCAGGAACCGGGCGAGGCCGCGCGCCTCGGGCGGCAGCGCGTCCCCGGCCCGCCGCCGCCAGGCACCGAACGCCACCGCGTCGTCCCGTCGCTGCAGGACCTGCAGGCTCAACTGGGTCTCGGCCAATGGCCCGAGGACGGCGACCCGGACGCGCGCAAGATCTTCACTCGTGAAATGAATGCGAAACACCCGGACCCCCGTCGCGAGATGCGTCTTTCAGCCCAGACTAAAACACCTTGTGGCCTTCGTAAAAGCCGAGCGATTCTGACGTCCTGACGATCCCGGAACCGGGGGAGGAGGACGCAGGCCGGGGGAAGAGATTCACGTTTCAGACACGAAGTCACGAGTAAAGGAGAACCTCCGGATGAGGATGCACCGGCGGGCCGCGATCGCGGGGGCCGCGGCCGTGGCGGCGGCCGCCACGACGCTCACGCTCACCGGCGGGACGGCCTACGCCAACCCGCCCTGCTACGTCGACGGCAGCGGCCACCTGCACTGCGGGAACGACGCGCCGACGGCCATCTACCAGCGGGCGATGTACGGCACCAACTCACCGATCGTCGACCACCTGCGCAGCAACCCCAGCTGGTTCAAGTGCTACGTGACCGGGGCCTACACGGGCGGCGGGAACTACATCTGGTACTACACCTACGGCGACGACACGGGCACCTGGGGCTACGTCCCGGCCGTCCACGTGTGGACGAGCAACGACCCGCCCAACAACATGGACCACTGCTGATCCACCAGGGGCGCGCGGGATGCTCCGGCCCTCGCGCGCCCCGCTCAAGAAGCCTGCTCCCCTTGCCCAGTTCCCTTCACCACCTCCCCGTCCGGTAGTGGCGGCGCCATCGGATGTGGCTCCCGGGTCGCGCGAAGGCGGGTCCGTGTCGGATCATTGCCGGATCGGCCACGTGATCGGTCGTCGGAAGGGGGACCGGGGTTCAGGTGTCAGGTCATGTGCTCGCCGGCCGGTACCGCCTCGGGGAGCGGCTCGGCAGCGGCGGCATGGGGACGGTCTGGTCGGCCGTGGACGAGACGCTGCACCGCACCGTCGCGGTCAAGGAGATCGTCTTCCCGGACGTGCTCACCGCGGACGAGCGCCGGGTGGCGGCGGACCGGGCGCAGCGGGAGGCGCGGGCGGCCGCGCTGATCGACCACCCCGGTGTCGTCACCGTGCACGACGTGGTGATCGAGGACGAGCGGCCGTGGATCGTGATGGAGCTGGTCCGCGGTGCCTCCCTGGCCGAGGCGATCCGGCGGGACGGCCCGTGCCCGCCCGCCGCGGCCGCCCGGATCGGCGCGGCCCTGCTGGACGCGCTCGGGGCCGCGCACGCCCGGGGCATCGTGCACCGGGACGTGAAGCCCGGCAACGTGCTGCTCGCCGAGGACGGCCGGGTCGTCCTGACCGACTTCGGCATCGCGAACATCGAGGCCGATCCCGCCCTCACCCGCACCGGGACGTTCGTCGGTTCCCCCGGATACATCGCCCCCGAGCGGCTGCGCGAGCAGCCGGGCGGCCCCGAGTCCGATCTGTGGTCGCTCGGGGCGACCCTTTACGCGGCGGTCGAGGGCAGACCGCCCTTCGAGCGGGACGGCCCGATGGCGGTGCTGGGCGCCGTGCTGGCCGAAGAGCCGGCGCCGCCACGGCAGGCCGGCCACCTTTCACCGCTGCTGTGGCATCTGCTGCGGAAGGACCCGTCCGCGCGGCCGGGAATCGGGGACGTGCGGCGGGCCCTGTGGAATGTGTCCGCCGGGAGGCCGTCCGGTCTGCCGGCCCCGCCCCCGGCCCCGGTCCCGTCCGTTCCCGCGCGGACGGGAACGCGGCGGATATGGGTTCCGATCGCCGCGGGCGTCACCATGGTCGCGATCGGCGCTGCGCTCGTGGGCGCCGTCGCCATGAACACCTCCAGTCGAGAGACCGGGGCGACCGACGATCCGACACGGTCAGCGCCGTCCGCGCCGAGGGTGGCGGCGCCCTCCACAACGCCGTCCCCGAGCGCGCCGCCCGGCCTCGACCTGTGCGGCCTGCTCACGAAGCAGCAGGTAGACCGCCTGATACCACGCGGGAAGCCGGAGGTCGACGAGGACGAGAAATCCTGCGGATGGGCGGTGTCCAAACGCGGAGTCGCGATCAGCGACCTAGGCCGGACCACCGTCGACGCTCCCCCGCGGTCGCCCGTCGAGGCGCACAACAAGTACGTGAGCACCAAGAACGCGTCCACACCCGGAATCCATTACTGGGGATGGACCGAGATCGACGTCCCCCACGTGAAGGCGCGGGAGAGCGCGGCGCGCACCGCCGACGGCATAGGGGACGAGGCGTTCACCTACACGTCCACGGGCCTGTCGAAGTCCATGGACATCTCCGGGGTCGTACTCCGGGTGAAGAACACGGTGCTGAGAATCGAGTTCATGTACGAGCGCGGCACCGCGTCCCCCGGCGCGGCGCGCGAGGCGGCGCGCTGGGTCGCGCGAGCGGCGGCGAAGTCATGACCGCGCAGGTCCGCACGCTCGCCGGACGGTACCGGCTCGTCCAGCGCCTCGGTGCGGGCGGCATGGGCGTGGTCTGGCGCGCCCGCGACGAGCTCATCGGCCGGGACGTGGCCGTCAAGGAACTCCTGCTCCCCGACCATCTGAGCGCCGAGCAGCGCGACCACGCGGCACAACGCGCCCTGCGCGAGGCCCGGGCGGCCGCCCTCCTCCAGCACAGGTCGATCGTCACCGTGCACGACGTGGTCATGGACGAGGGCCGGCCGTGCATCGTCATGGATCTGCTTCCCGGCCGCTCCCTCGACACGATCCTCGCCGACGAAGGCCCCCTCCCGCCCGATCGGGTGGCACGCATCGGCCTGGAGATCGTCGGCGCCCTCCGCGCGGCCCACGCCCAGGGGATCCTGCACAGGGACGTCAAGCCCGCCAACATCTTCCTCCGCGAGGACGGAGCCGCCGTCCTCACCGATTTCGGCATCGCCGCGCTGGAAGGCGAGGCCACGCTCACGCGGCCGGGCTCGCTGATCGGGTCGCCGTCCTACATGGCGCCCGAACGCGCGCGGCACGACAACGGCGGCCCCGCCTCCGACCTGTGGTCACTGGGAGCGACGCTCTACGCCCTGACCGAGGGCCGCTCGCCGTTCGCCCGAAGCACCGTCATGGGCACGCTGGGAGCCGTCCTCGCCGACGAGCCGGATCCGCCTCGCGCCGCCGGGCCACTGGCCCCGCTGCTGGAACGGCTCCTCGTCAAGGACCCCGTGGCGCGCCTGGGCGCGGAAGCGGCCGAGCCGTACCTGCGCGCCCTGGTGGCCGGTGAGCACACGGCCCCGCTCCCCACGGCCCCGCCGCCGACACCGCACTCCGCCGACGCCGGGCATCCCACCCTCCCCGCCCACTCGCCGAAACCGGGCCGCCCCTGGTTCCTCGCCGCCCTGGCCGCCGCCGTGGCGACAGCGGCGGTCATCGCGACCATCACGATCATCATCACCCGCAGCCAGGACGAGCCGCCCTCACCGGCGCCCCGGGCAAGAGCATCCACCGGCACGGCCGGACCGGCCCCGTTCGCGTCCGCGCCCGCCCCATGCGGTCTCATCAGCGCCGAACAGGCGACCCGGCTGGTGCGCACCTTCCACAACCACGGCGACGAGAGCCCCGACTCGTCCACCGGACGGCCGCGCAAGAACTGCGTCTGGCAGACCTCCGCGCTGGCGAAGGGAGACGAGCGGCTCACCCTCACCCTCCGCACCGCGGACACCGCCGGCGAGGCCCGCCGCCTGCTCGCCGAGGAGAAGGCCAACGCCACCGAGCAGGTCACGCCACTCTCCGACCTGAGTGACGCGGCCTTCACCACCCCCGGCCCGGACGGCGACTCGGTGATCTGGTTCCACGTCGACAACCTGGTGGCCGAAATCCAGTACGGCACCGGACGAGACCAGCAGGACGACCTGGCCCGCCAGGCCGCCCACTGGACCCGCAAATCCCTAGAACGCCCCTGACCCGCCGAGCCGGGCAACTGGCCACCCGGGAATGCGGGCCGCGAGGACGCGGGGACGCGGGGACGCGGGGACGCGGGCGCTCGAATGGTTTTCGCGGGTTTTCATGGCGGTCCGCTCGTCTGCGCAGGTGGGCGGGGCGCACCGTGGCAGGCCACGGGAATCGTTGACGAATCGAAGCGCTTCGATCAGCCTCCAGTCAGATCCAACTCCAGTCGGATCCAGGGAGGTTGTGCATGCCCATGCGGAGATCGATCAGCGGGGCCGTGGCGGCCGTGGTGGCGGCGCTGGCCCTGGTCGCCTCGATGGTGGCGGTGGTGGCCGCCGTCGCGGTCCGTCCCGCGGCGGCCGCCGAGACGTATACGTGGAAGAACGTGCGGATCGACGGGGGCGGGTTCGTGCCCGGCATCGTCTTCAGCCGCAAGGAGAAGAACCTGGTCTACGCCCGCACCGACATCGGCGGGGCCTATCGGTGGGACCAGCCGGCCGGGCGGTGGGTGCCGCTGCTGGACTGGGTCGGCTGGGACAAGTGGGGGTACAACGGCGTCATCAGTCTTGCCGCCGACCCGGTGGACGCGGATCGGGTCTATGCGGCCGTTGGCATGTATACCAATGACTGGGATCCCAATCATGGGGCCGTATTGCGGTCGGCCGATCGGGGCAAGACGTGGCAGGCGGCCGAACTGCCGTTCAAGCTCGGCGGGAACATGCCGGGACGGGGCATGGGCGAGCGGCTCGCGGTGGATCCGAACGACAATCGCGTGCTCTATATGGGCACGTCCGAGGGGCATGGGCTTTGGCGGAGCACCGACCGGGGTGCGACCTGGGCGAAGGTGAACAGCTTCACCAATCCCGGTGACTACTCCGACAACCCGAGCGACACGTCCGGGTACGGCAATCACCGGCCCGGAGTCGTCTGGGTGACGTTCGACGAGAGCAGCGGAACCGCCGGATCGCCGAGCAGGACGATTTATGTGGGCGTGGCGGATAAGGAGAACACCGTCTACCGGAGTACGGACGCGGGTGCCACGTGGGAGCCCGTACCGGGGCGGCCGACCGGGTACATCGCCCACAAGGGCGTGCTCGATGCCGCGAATCATGTGCTCTACATCGCTACCAGCGACACGGCCGGCCCCTATGACGGCGGCAAGGGCGATGTGTGGAAGTTCGATACTCAGTCGGGTGCCTGGACGCAGATCAGCCCGATACCGTCGAGCAGTTCGGACGACTACTTCGGCTACAGCGGCCTGACCGTCGACCGGCAGCATCCCGGGACGCTGATGGTGGCCACGCAGGTGTCCTGGTGGCCCGACATGATCATGTGGCGGAGCACGGACGGCGGCGCGTCCTGGACCCGGATCTGGGACTGGACGAGTTATCCGAACCGCAGTTTCCGCTACACCCAGGACGTCTCCGACGTGCCCTGGCTGACGTTCGGGACCAATCCGTCGCCACCGGAGGTCACCCCGAAACTCGGCTGGATGAACGAGTCGGTGGAGATCGACCCGTTCAACTCGAACCGGCTGATGTACGGGACGGGCGCCACCATCTACGGCACCGAGAACCTCACCCAGTGGGACGCGGGCGGCCAGTTCACGATCGAACCGATGGTGAAGGGGCTGGAGGAGACCGCCGTCCTGGACCTGGTCAGCCCGCCGTCCGGGGCACCGCTGATCAGCGGGCTCGGGGACATCGGCGGGTTCCGGCACACCGATCTCGGATCCGTTCCGTCGACCATGTTCACGCAGCCCGTCTTCACCAGCACCACCAGCCTCGACTATGCCGAGGGCAAGCCGAGCATCATGGTGCGGGCGGGCAACTTCACCGATTCGGATCGTCCCAACGACAGTCATGTGGCGTTCTCGACCGATGGCGGGGCCAACTGGTTCCAGGGCACCGAGCCCGGCGGCATCAACAATGGCGGGACCGTCGCGGCGGCGGCGGACGGAAGCCGTTTCGTGTGGGCGCCCGGTGACAGCGGGCAGCAGGTCGTGTATTCGGTCGGGTTCGGTAACGGCTGGAGCCAGTCGTCCGGCGTGCCCGCGAATGCGATCGTCGAGTCCGATCGGGTGAACGCGAGCAAGTTCTACGCGTTCTCCGGAGGCAAGTTCTACGTCAGCACGAACGGCGGGCAGTCGTTCTCGGCGACGGCGGCGTCCGGGCTGCCGTCCAGCGGTGTCCACTTCAAGGCGGTGCCCGGCAAGGAGGGCGACATCTGGCTCGCGGGCGACACCGGGCTGTTCCATTCGACCGATTCCGGCGCGAGTTTCAGCAAGGCGGGCGACAGTACGGCCGCGGGCATCTCCAAGGCGGTGAACGTCGGGTTCGGGAAGGCCGCTCCGGGCGCGAACTACCCAGCGGTCTACCTGGTCGGGACGGTCGGCGGCGTGACCGGGCTGTTCCGGTCGAACGACGCGGGCGGCACCTGGACGCGCATCAACGACGACCAGCACCAGTACGGCAACGCCGGCGAGGCGCTCACCGGCGATCCCCGCGTCTACGGCCGTGTCTATCTCGGCACGAACGGGCGGGGCATCGTCTACGGCGACACCTCCGACGCCACGCCCCCGACGAGCCCGCCGGTCACCAGCGACCCGCCGACGACCGACCCGCCCACCACCCCTCCGCCGTCCGATGGCAACTGCACGGCCGCCTACAAGACGACCGGGTCGTGGGGAGGCGGCTTCCAGGGCGAGGTCACCGTCAAGAACACCGGGACGGCGGCGATCGACGCGTGGAAGGTGTCCTGGACGTTCGGCGGCGGCCAGGCCGTCTCGCAGTTCTGGGGCGCCAAGGTGACGCAGAACGGCACGGCGGTCAGCGCGGCGAACGAATCCTGGAACGGCGCGCTGGCGCCCGGCGCCGGCACCACGTTCGGGTTCATCGGCACCGGGACGCCCGAGACCGTCACTCCCGCCTGCGACGGCGAGTGACGCGAGGGGACGGGGCGGTCCCGCGCTCCCGCCCCGCCCCTCACCTCGGGCTCCGCAACGGCTCTTTCAGACGCCGCCCACGAGGGTCGCCTCGGAGACCGGAGCAGCGGGAACGCCGGGGTGACCGGGGAGGCCGGGGAAGGGGGCGCCGAGCAGGCGGAGCAGCGGGGCGGCCTTGACCGCGGTCTCCTCGAACTCGGCGGCCGGATCGGACAGCGCGGTGATGGCGCCGCCGATGCCGAACTCGATGCGCCCGGCGGAGGCCGAGGCGACGGCCGTCCGGATCACGATGCTGAAGTCGGCCGCCCCGGACAGCGAGAAGTAGCCGATCGCCCCGGAGTACACGCCGCGCGGCCCCTCCTCCAGCCGGTCGATGATCTGCATGGTGCGGATCTTCGGCGCCCCCGTCATCGAGCCGCCGGGGAACGCCGCCTGCACGCACCGCACCGCCGAGATGTCCGGGCGGAGCCGGGCCCGGACGGTGCTCACCAGCTGGTGGACGGTCGTGTAGCTCTCCACGTCGAAGATCGGGTCGACGGTGACCGACCCGGCCTCGGCGACTCCCCCGAGGTCGTGCCGGACGAGGTCGACGATCATCAGGTTCTCGGCGCGGTCCTTGACGCTGCGGGCGAGTTCCGCGCGCAGCCGCCGGTCCTCGGACGGGTCGGACGAGCGCGGCCGGGTGCCCTTGATCGGTTTCGACTCGGCCTGCCCGTCCGCCGACACCCGCAGGAATCGCTCGGGTGAGGAACTCAGCACCGTCAGGTCGCCGAACCGCAGCAGGGCCCCGAACGGCACCGGGTCGCTGCGCCGGAGGCGGCGGTAGAGGTCCCACGGGTCCGCGCGGACGGCGGCCGTGAGCAGGTTGGTCAGGCAGACCTCGTAGGTCTCCCCGGCGATGATCTCCCGCCGGGACTCGGCGATCTTGCCGAGGTAGGCGCCCCGCCCGTGCCGCAGCGTCAGCAGCCCCGACGCCCTCGACGGCCGCGACGCCCCGGGCGGCTCGGTGATCGGGGCGGGTGCTTCCGGGACGGGCAGCTCGGCCAGGCGCGCTTCCGTGTCGTCCAGCCAGGACAGTGCCGCACGGTCGTCGCCCACCGGGCACAGCGCCAGGAGATGGACGACACCGTCCGCGTGATCGAACACCACGGCGCGGTCTGCGAAGATCATGGCGGCGTCGGGGTGCGGGGAGCGATGCGCGCGGGAGCCTCCGGTCTCGGCCTTGAGCTCGTAACCGAGGTATCCCACCCAGCCGAGCGCGAAGCCGAACGGGAGATCCGGGATCTCCGCCGCGTGGGCGCGCACGTCGGCATCGATCCAGTCGAAGAAGGACGCGCGCTCGATCCGCTCCCGCCCGCTCGCCGATTCGACGGCCAGCCCGCCCGTCTCCACGTCGAACGTGACGAACCGGGCCAGCGGGCCGCCGGCGTCCCCCATGAACGAGAACCGTCCGCCGTGCTCGCCGGTCCGGCTGCTGTCCAGCCAGAACGCCCGGTCGGACGAGGCGAACAGCGCACCGAAGACGTCCTCGGCCACCGCCGGCGCGCCCAGCCTCCGCGCGACCACCCTGAACGCCTTCGCAGGCGCCTTCGCCCCCGCCTGCGCCCGCGCCAACGCCCCCGGACCTGCCGCGCCGCGGCGCGGTGAGGCGTCAACCTGCCCGCTCTGCGCCAGGAAGTTCGCGATGATGCGCCGCCCATGATCCGTGCACACCGATTCCGGGTGGAACTGGACGCCCCAGATCGGGCGGCGCCGGTGCCGGACGCCCATCAGCACGCCATCGGACGTCCACGCCACCGCCTCCAGCTCCGGCGGCAGCTCGTCCACGACCAGCGAGTGGTACCGGACGGCCGAGAACGGCGACGGCACCCCCCGGAACAACCCGTCCCCAGTGTGCTCGACCCATGAGGACAACCCGTGCCGGACCTCCGGGGCGGCCACGACGCGCGCACCGAGGACATGGCAGATCCCCTGATGCCCGAGGCACACCCCGAGCAGCGGAATCCCGGCGTGCCTGATCACGTCCGCGCAGATCCCGAAGTCCTCGGCCCGCTCCGGCGAGCCGGGGCCGGGCGAGATGACGACGCTGTCGAACGGCTCCAGCAGCCCCGGGCTCCACGGCACCTCGTCGTTGCGCAGGACGACGGGCTCGGCCCCCGCCTCCGCCACGTACTGGACGAGGTTGTGCGTGAACGAGTCGTAGTTGTCGATGATCAGGGTCTGCACGGGCGCTCACTCGAATGACTGGCGGACGCGGTCGTTCGGCGTGACCGGTATACGGCGAAACGGTACCCGGCCCACCGGCCCCGGCCGTCACCCTCCTCGCGTATGAAGAGCGTCGAGGTTGGCGGCGATGGCGTATGGACGGCGTCAAGACGGGAGGGCACGGCATCGCGCAAGGGGCGCGGCCTGGGAGGATGGGGGTATGGCCAGGGGGCAGCTCCGCGTCTACCTGGGGGCCGCCCCCGGCGTGGGGAAGACGTACGCGATGCTGTCGGAGGCGCGGCGGCGACGCGAGCGCGGCACCGATGTCGTCGTCGGGTACGTCGAGACGCATGACCGTCCGCGCACCGAAGCGCTGCTCGACGGCCTGGAGGTCGTCCCGCGCACGACGCTCACATATCGCGGCGCCGAGTTCACCGAGCTGGACGTCGCGGCGGTGATCGAGCGGGCGCCCGCGGTGGTCCTGGTCGACGAGCTGGCGCACACCAACGCCCCCGGCGGCGGCCATGCGAAGCGGTGGCAGGACGTCGAGGAGATCCGGGACGCCGGGATCGACGTCATCTCGACCGTGAACGTCCAGCATCTGGAGTCGGTCAACGACGTCGTCGAGCAGATCACCGGGGTGGTGCAGCGGGAGACCGTCCCGGACGAGGTGGTCCGCCGCGCCGACCAGGTCGAGCTGGTCGACATGGCGCCGGAGGCGCTGCGGCGGCGGATGGCGCACGGCAACGTGTACCGGCCCGAGAAGGTCGACGCGGCGCTGTCGAACTACTTCCGGGTCGGCAACCTGACGGCGCTGCGGGAGCTGGCGCTGCTGTGGCTGGCCGGGAAGGTCGACGACCAGCTCGACCGGTACCGGGCCGACCACGGCATCGGCGGGACGTGGGAGGCGCGCGAGCGGATCGTCGTCGCGCTGACCGGCGGCCCGGAGGGCGACGCGCTGCTGCGCCGCGCCACCCGCATCGCGGCCCGGTCGAAGGGCGCCGACCTGCTCGCCGTGCACGTCGCGCGCGGCGACGGGCTGGCCGGCGCGCGGCCGGGGGATCTCGCCCGGCAGCGGCAGACCGTGGAGGGGCTCGGCGGCACCTACCACCAGGTCGTCGGCGACGACGTGCCGCGCGCGCTGCTGGACTTCGCGCGCGGCGCCAACGCGACGCAGCTGGTGCTGGGGGTGTCGCGGCGGGGACGGTTCGCGCAGCTGCTGCGGCCGGGCATCGGCGTGACGACGACGGCGCGGTCCGGCTCGATCGACGTGCACATGGTCACCCACGACCAGGCGCGGCGCGGCGTCGCGCGGCCGGGGCGGGAGCAGGGGCTTCCGGTGGGCCGCCGGGTCGGCGGGTTCCTGCTGGCGCTGGCGGGCCTGCCGCTGCTGACGTTCGGGCTGCTGGAGGCGCGTCCGGCGATCTCGCTGCCGTCCGACATCCTGTTCTTCCTGGCGGCGGTGGTCGCGATCGCGCTGGTCGGCGGGATGCGCGCGGCGATGTTCACCGCGGTCGCCGGGTTCCTGCTGCTGAACTGGTACTTCACCCCGCCCGTCCACCGGTTCACCGTCGCCGCCGAGGAGAACCTCCTCGCGCTGGCGGTGTTCGTGCTGGTCGGGATGGGGGTGAGCGTGGTCGTGGACCGTGCCGCGCGCCGGTCCCGGGAGGCGGCGCGGCTGGGCGCGGAGGCGGAGGTCCTGTCGACGCTGGCGGGGGACGTCCTGCGCGGCGAGCACGCGCTGGACGCGGTGCTCGGCCGGCTCCGCGAGACGTTCGGGCTGGCGTCGGTGACGCTGCTGGAACGTCCGGCGGAGCGTCCGGTGGGGGACGCGGACTGGCGGATCGTCGCGACCGTCGGGGGCCGTCCCTGCGGCGCGCCCGGCGACGGCGACGCCGAGATCCCGGTCGGGGACGATCTGACGCTGGCCGTCCGGGGCCGCCCGATGCCGGCCGGCGACCGGCGCGTCCTGGAGGCGTTCGCGGTGCAGGCGGCGGGCGCGCTGCGGCAGCAGCGGCTGCGGGCGGAGGCCGAGCGGGCGCGCCCGCTGGAGGCCGCCGACCGGATGCGCACCGCCCTGCTCAACGCGGTCAGCCACGACCTGCGCACGCCGCTGGCCTCGGCGAAGGCCGCGGTGGACAGCCTCACCGGCACCTCCATCGCCTGGACGGACGAGGAGCGCGCCGAACTGCTCGACACGGCGCGGCAGTCCCTCGACCGGCTCGACCGGCTGGTCGCGAACCTGCTCGACATGAGCCGGTTGCAGGCGGGCGTCCTCGGCATCGCCGCCCGCCCGCTGGCCCTGGACGAGGTCGTCCCCCGCGCCCTGGACGATCTCGGCGATCTCGGCGCCGGCGAGGCGTCGGTGCGGCTCGATCCCGCGCTGCCCGAGGTGTCGGCCGACCCGGCCCTGCTCGAACGGGTGCTCGTCAACCTCATCGCGAACGCGCTGCGGCACAGCCCGCCCGGCGAGCCCGTGCTGATCACCGCGGGCGCGATCCGCGACCGGGTGGAGCTGCGGATCGCCGACCGCGGCCCCGGCATCCCGCAGGGCGAGCGGGAGCGGGCGTTCCTGCCGTTCCAGCGGCTCGGCGACCGCGACAACCACACCGGCGTCGGGCTCGGGCTCGCGCTGGCACGCGGGCTGACGGAGGCGATGGGCGGCGCGCTGATCCCCGAGGACACCCCGGGCGGCGGCCTCACGATGATCGTCTCGCTGCCCATGGGCCGGAAGGAGGCGCCGTGACGCGCGTGCTCGTCGTCGACGACGAACCCCAGCTGCTGCGGGCGCTGCGGATCAACCTGCGCGCCCGCGACTACGAGGTGGAGGTCGCCGCCGACGGCACCACCGCGCTGCGCCGGGCCGGGTCGTGGCATCCCGACCTGGTCGTGCTCGACCTGGGGCTGCCCGATCTTGAGGGCATCGAGGTGATCCACGGGCTGCGCGGCTGGACGGAGGTCCCGATCATCGTCCTGTCGGGGCGGGCGGGCAGCGGCGACAAGGTCGAGGCGCTGGAGGCCGGCGCCGACGACTACGTCACCAAGCCGTTCGACATCGAGGAGCTGGTCGCGCGCATCCGCGCCGTGACGCGCCGGGTCCCGTCCGCCGAGGCGGTCGCCGAGGCCCAGGTGGGCGGGCACACGATCGACCTGGCCGCGAAGACGGTGTCGGACGGCGTCCACCTGACGCCCACCGAATGGCGGCTGCTGGACGTCCTGCTCCGCAACCCCGGCAAGCTCGTCGCCCAGCAGCAGCTCCTCACCACGGTGTGGGGCCCTTCGTACCGGACGGAGACCCACTATCTGCGGCAGTACATGGCCCAGCTGCGGCGCAAGCTGGAGAGCGACCCGTCCCACCCCCGGCACCTGCTGACGGAACCGGGAATGGGCTACCGCTACCAGCCCTAGCGCGCCGGGCCACGCCCGAGCCACCCGTTGTTGATCTGCGGCGTGGTGGTTGTTTTTTATGTGGAGATAAAAAAAAAAACCCCACGGGCAAACGGCCCCAGGGGGGGCAGGTGGGGGTGGTGGATGAATCTAAATAAC
>NZ_JBEYTW010000003.1:0-126427 GCF_040643275.1 Spirillospora sp. NPDC047418 | reverse complement strand
TGTTGTTATGAGAGCTCTCATAACAACAACACGCCGCAGGTCAACGGGCCAAGGAGTGGTCTAGGGCTAGGTTGAGCTTCAGTACGTTCACGGTCGGTTCGCCCATGAAGCCGAGGGCGCGGGTGGTCGTGTTCTGGTGGACGAGCCGCTCGACCTGTGCGGACGGGACGCCGCGCGCCGCGGCGACTCGCTTGACCTGGAGGTCGGCGTAGGCCGGGGAGATGTGCGGGTCCAGGCCGCTGCCGCTCGCGGTGACCGCGTCGGGCGGGACGGCAGGCGAGGCGGGCGCGTCTCCCCTGACGGGGACGATCAGCCCGGTCGAGTGGTCGTCTCCGGGGCGGGCCAGTTCGACCTTGACGCCCTTGTAGGACGCGATGAACGGCGCCTTCACCGCGCCCGCGGCCTCGTTCACGCTGACGACGCGGGTCGGGTGCGGGACCGTCCCGTCCGGGGCGCGGTGCCCGAAGACCGCCAGTACCGCGCCGACGCCGCCGGGCGTGCAGTACGGGCGGGCGCCGCTCACCCCGTTGAACTCGCCGACCGCCTTGCTGCGCTCGCAGACCTGGGTCAGCAGGCTCGCCCGGCCGTCGGGCAGCGTGTCGACGACGTCCTCCGGGCCGAGGTTGCTCGCCCCGGACGCGGCCGGGTCGTAGCCGCCGGCGGACGGGCGGCTCTGGAAGTACCGCCGCAGCGGTTCGCCGTCCTCGCCGGTGAACGACTGGCCGATCAGCGCGCTGCCGACCGTCCGGCCGTCCACCGTGATGAGCGAGCCGTCGGCGCGGTCGTGCAGGCCGGGCAGCCGGCCGACCGCGAACACGGCCAGCGGGTAGAGCACGCCGAGCAGTGCGGTCAGCACGAGCAGGGCCCGCACGGCGGCCAGATGCACTCGGATCCACGCGGGAAACCGCATGTCACGACACCCCCGGAAGGAACTGGACGAACAGGTCGATGATCTTGATGCCGGCGAACGGGGCGACGAGGCCGCCGAGCCCGTAGACGCCGAGGTTGCGGGACAGCAGCCGGGACGCGCCGCCGGGCCGGTAGGGCACCCCGCGCAGGGCGAGCGGGATCAGCGCGACGATGACCAGCGCGTTGAACACGACCGCGGACAGGATCGCCGACTGCGGGCTACCCAGCCGCATGACGTTCAGCGCGTCCAGCCCGGGATACAGGCCCGCGAACAGCGCCGGGATGATCGCGAAGTACTTGGCGATGTCGTTGGCGATCGAGAACGTGGTCAGCGCGCCCCGCGTGATGAGCAGCTGCTTGCCGATCTCCACGATCTCGATGAGCTTGGTCGGGTCGGAGTCGAGGTCGACCATGTTCCCGGCCTCCTTCGCCGCGGACGTGCCGGTGTTCATCGCGACCCCGACGTCGGCCTGCGCGAGGGCGGGCGCGTCGTTGGTGCCGTCCCCGGTCATCGCGACGAGCCGGCCGCCGTCCTGCTCGCGCCTGATCAGCGCGAGCTTGTCCTCGGGGCGGGCCTCGGCGAGGTAGTCGTCCACCCCGGCCTCGTCGGCGATCGCCTTCGCGGTCAGCGGGTTGTCGCCGGTGATCATCACGGTGCGGATGCCCATCCGGCGCATCTCGCCGAACCGCTCCCGCATGCCGTCCTTGACGACGTCCTTCAGGTGGACGACGCCGAGGACGCGCGCCGCACCGCCGGCCCGCTCCCCCACGACGAGTGGGGTGCCGCCGGACGCCGCGATGCCGTCCACGATCGCGGCCAGGTCGGACGGGACGGCGCCGCCCTGGTCGCGCACCCATGCGGCGACCGCGCCGGCGGCGCCCTTGCGCAGCGCTCGTTCCGGGTCGTCGAGGTCGACGCCGCTCATCCGGGTCTGCGCGCTGAACGGCACCCAGGTCGCGCGGGTCAGCTCGCCGGGGGTGCGTTCCCGCAGGCCGTAATGCCGCTTGGCGAACACGACGACCGAGCGTCCCTCCGGCGTCTCGTCCGCGAGGCTGGACAGCTGCGCCGCGTCGGCCAGCTCGTCCTCCCGCACTCCCGCGACCGGGAGGAACGCGGCCGCCTGCCGGTCGCCGAGGGTGATCGTGCCGGTCTTGTCGAGCAGGAGCGTGCCGACGTCGCCGGCGGCTTCGACCGCGCGGCCGCTCATCGCGAGGACGTTGCGCTGAACGAGCCGGTCCATGCCGGCGATGCCGATCGCCGACAGCAGCGCCCCGATCGTCGTCGGGATCAGGCAGACCAGCAGCGACACCAGCACGATGCCGGTCACGCCGTGCGCGCCGAGGGCGGGCCCGTCGGGGACGCCGGGGTTGGCGTCCTTCGCGAAGACCGCCATCGGCTGGAGGGTCGCGACCGCCAGCAGGAACACGATGGTCAGCGCGGCGAGCAGGATGTTGAGCGCGATCTCGTTGGGCGTCTTCTGCCGGCTCGCGCCCTCCACGAGCGCGATCATCCGGTCGACGAACGACCGGCCCGGCTCCTGGGTGATCTCGACGACGATCCGGTCGGACAGCACCCGCGTCCCGCCGGTCACCGCGGACCGGTCGCCGCCGGACTCGCGGATCACCGGGGCGGACTCGCCGGTGATCGCCGACTCGTCCACGCTCGCGATGCCCTCCACCACGTCGCCGTCGCCCGGGACGACCTCCCCCGCCTCGACCACGACGCGGTCGCCGCGGCGGAGTTCGGGCGCCGGGACCTTCTCCTCGGGGACGCCCGCACGGCCGGTCAGGCGGCGCGCGACGACATCGGTCCTGGCCTTGCGCAGCGAGTCGGCCTGCGCCTTGCCGCGTCCCTCCGCCACCGCCTCCGCCAGGTTCGCGAAGAGGACGGTCAGCCAGAGCCAGGCGACGATCAGCCAGCCGAACACGGTCGGGTCGAGGGCCGCGAGGACGGTCGTCCACGCCGCGCCGATCTCGACGATCACCATGACGGGGTTGCGCCACAGGGTGCGCGGGTCGAGTTTGCGGAACGCGGCCGGAAGCGAGCGGAGCAGCTGCCGGGGGTCCATCATCGGGGCGGTCACGAGCGGATCCCTTCGGCGAGCGGGCCGAGCGCGAGTGCGGGCAGGAAGGTCAGCGCGACGAGGACGACCGTGACGCCGACGACCATCCCGACGAACTGCGGGCGGTGCGTCGGGAGCGTCCCGGCCGACTCGGGGACGGTGCCCTGCCGCGCCAGCGACCCGGCCAGCGCGAGGACGAACACGATCGGCAGGAACCGGCCGAACGCCATGCACAGCCCGAGCGCCGTGTCGTAGAAGACGGTGTTCACGGTCAGGCCGGCGAACGCCGACCCGTTGTTGTTGGACGCCGAGGTGAACGCGTACAGGACCTCGCTGAACCCGTGCGGGCCGCCGTTGAGCATCCCGGCGCGTCCCTCCGGGACCGCGATCGCGACCGCCGTCCCGGTCAGCACGAGCATCGGGGTCGCGAGGAAGTACATCGCCGCGAACTTGATCTCGCGGGCGCCGATCTTCTTCCCGAGGTACTCGGGCGTCCGGCCGACCATCAGCCCGGCGACGAACACCGTGATGACGGCGAGGATCAGCATCCCGTACAGGCCGGAGCCGACGCCGCCGGGCGCGACCTCGCCCAGCATCATGTTGAGCATCGTCATCATGCCGCCGAGGCTCGTGTAGGAGTCGTGGAAGGAGTCGACGGCGCCGGTGGACGTCAGCGTGGTCACGCCCGCGAACGTCGCCGAGTTCGCGACGCCGAACCGCGTCTCCACGCCCTCCATCGCCGCGCCGGCGGCGGTCGGCACCGTCCCGTGGTGGGCGAGTTGGAACGCGTTGACCAGGGAGACGCTGACGAGCGCGATCGTGCCCATCGCCGCGAGGATCGCGTAGCCCTGCCGGTTCTGCCCGACGAGGCGGCCGAACGTCCGGCACAGCGCGATCGGGATCAGCAGGATGAGGAGGATCTCCAGCCAGTTCGTCCAGGCCGCCGCGTTCTCGAACGGGTGCGCGGAGTTGGCGTTGTAGAAGCCGCCGCCGTTGGTGCCGAGTTCCTTGATGACCTCCTGGCTCGCGACCGGGCCGCCGGGGATGTGCTGCGTCCCCCCGGTGAGCGTGCCGGTGAGCGTGCCGGCCGGGTGGCCGCCGCCGAAGTTCTGCACCAGCCCGCCGGCGATGAGCAGGACCGCGCCGGCGAAGGCGATGGGCAGCAGGATCCGCAGGCAGGTGCGGGTCAGGTCGACCCAGAAGTTGCCGAGGCGGTCGGTCTTCCTGCGCGCGAACCCGCGGATCAGCGCGACGGCGACGGACATGCCGACGGCCGCGGACACGAAGTTCTGTACGGCGAGCCCCGACATCTGCACCAGGTGGCCCATCGTCGACTCGCCGGAGTACGACTGCCAGTTGGTGTTGGTGACGAAGCTGACGGCGGTGTTCCATGCCTGGTCCGGCTTGACCGGGTCGAGGCCGAGGTTCAGCAGCAGATGGTTCTGCAGGCGCTGCAGGCCGTAGAGGAAGAGGACGCCGGCCGCCGAGAAGGCGAGGACGCTGCGGGCGTAGGCGCCCCAGGTCTGCTCCCCGTCCGGGTCGGCGCCCACGAGTTTGTAGACGGCGCGTTCGGCCCTGCCGTGCTCCGGACGGCGGTAAACGCGATACATGTAATCGCCGAGCGGCCGGTAGACCACGGCCAAGGCGAATACCAGGGACCCGATGAAAAGGATCCCCGCCAGGGTCGTACTCATTCAGAAACGCTCCGGGAACAACAGTGCCGCGACCAGGAAAAGGATCAGGACCGCCGCCAGCGCCAGCCCGACGGCGTTCTCCGCGGTCACAGCTTCTCCACGCCCTTCACCAGCAGGCCGAGCAGGGTGAACACCACCACTGTCAGCAGCACGAAAGCCAGGTCGTCCACGATCGGCGCCCCCATCGAATTCCCGGCGCTTTTCCGGCCGGACGAACCCGACGATATGGACGAATTGGCGGCACACCGCTGATCGCTACGCGTTATTGACACCCCCGTCACCGATCCTGACGCCGCCCTGACGCGGCGGGGTTCACGCCCAGGTGAGGCGGTCGGCGAGCAGGGCCTGCTGGGCCGGGTTGTCGGTGAGGGCCAGGGCTCGGCGGTCGGCCGCGTGGGCCTCGCGCCGGCGGCCGAGGTCGCGGAGGAGTTCGGCGCGGGTGGCGTGGTACAGGTGGTGGCCGTCCAGGTCCGGCGCGAGGGTGGCCAGTTCGTCCAGCGCGGCCTCCGGCCCCCGGACGTAGCGGAGCGCGATGGCGCGGTGGAGGCGGACGACCGGGGTCCGCGTCATGCCGAGCAGCATGTCGTAGAGGACGAGGATCTGCGTCCAGTCGGTGTCGTCCCAGGTGGGGGCCTCCGCGTGGCACGCGACGATCGCGGCCTGCAGCTGGTACGGGCCCGGCCGGCGCAGCGCGGCGGCGCGTTCGAGCAGCCGGACGGCGTCCTCGATCGCGCCGTGGTCCCACCGGGCGCGGTCCTGGTCGCGCAGCAGCACGAGGCCGCCGGCGGCGTCGAAGCGGGCGGCGGTGCGCGCCCGGTGCAGCCGGATGAGCGCCGCCAGGCCGAGCACCTCGGGCCGGCGCGGCATCAGCCAGGCGAGGCTCTCGGCGAGGAACCCCGCGTCGCCGGCCAGGTCGCGGGCGTGCGGGCGGTCGCCGCCGCTCGTCAGGTATCCCTCGTTGAACAGCAGGTACACGACGGCGAGGACCTGGTTCACGCGTTCGTGCAGTTCGTCGTCCGGCGGGATCCGGTACGGGATGCCCGCGTCGGTGATCTTCCGCTTGGCGCGGGTGATGCGCTGCGCGACCGTCGTCTCCGGGACGAGGAACGCGGCGGCGATCTGCCCGGTCGTCAGCCCGCACACCGTGCGCAGGGTCAGCGCGACCTGCGCCGGCACGGGCAGTGCCGGATGGCAGCAGGTGAAGATCAGCTTGAGCCGGTCGTCGGGCTCGCCGGGCACCGGCCACTGGAGCCGGGCCAGCTTCTCCCGGTAGTTGGCCCGGCGGCGCAGCAGGTCGATGCCGCGCCGGCGGGCGGTGGTGAGCAGCCAGGCGTCCGGATGGTCCGGGATACCCTCGGCGGGCCAGCGCTTCAGGGCGGTCTCGACGGCGTCCTGCATGACGTCCTCGGCGGCGGAGAAGTCGCCGAGCGTCCTGATCAGGGACGCCGTGAGCCGGCCCGCGTGCTCGCGCAGCACGCGGGTCAGCTCGGCGTGCACCCTGTCGCCGTGCGCGGGGTCCATGGGCCGGGCGCCTCAGTCGAGCGGGCGGATCTCGACCACCGGGCAGGCGGGCCAGGTGCGGGCGACCGCGAGGGCCTCGTCCAGGTCGGCGGCCTCCAGTTCGGCGTACCCGCTGACGACCTCCTTGCCCTCGACGAACGGGCCGTCGGTGAGCAGCGGCTCCGTCCCGTCCATGCGCAGGGTGGTGGCCGTGTGCGCGGGCTGCAGGTGCGCGTGGTGGGTGATCTGCGCGGCATGCCGGGAGAACCACTCCGCGACCTGCTCGTAGGCCGCCTGGCGCTCGCCGTCGCTCATCGCGGCCAGCTCCTTGGCGTACTCCTCGGTCTCGACGAACATCAGCACGTACTTCATGTCTCTTCCCCTCGGCTCGCGGGCAGCGGCGCGTACAGGCCGGCTGCTCTCACCCCCTAGACGAACGGCGGACGGCCCGATCCGACACGGGCCGGCACGTGCGGCGGGACGGGCGCGCCGTCGACGGCCCGTACCCCCGTGCCGATCTCGGAGACCCTCGCCGGCGGACACGGCGTTCATCGTCGCCGCGCGCATACCGCTCCGCAAGGCAGAATCCCTCCTGTGGCGAAGAAATGTCCGTGCGGTGTCGGCGCCCGGTACCGGGATTGCTGCGGACGGTTGCACCGGGGCGAGGCGGCGGCCGCGACGGCCGGGGAGCTGATGCGGTCGCGGTTCAGCGCGTTCGCCGTCGGGGACGAGGCGTATCTCCTGCGGACGTGGCATCCGGCGACCCGCCCCGAGCGGATCGGGTTCGAGGACGGCACGCGCTGGACGCGGCTCGAGATCGTCCGGGAGGAGAACGGCGGCCCGGCCGACGAGAAGGGCGTCGTGGAATTCCGCGCCCACTACCTGGCCGGCTCGGGTCCTGGGGAATTGCACGAGGTCA
This sequence comes from Spirillospora sp. NPDC047418, assembly GCF_040643275.1. Lineage (NCBI taxonomy): Bacteria > Bacillati > Actinomycetota > Actinomycetes > Streptosporangiales > Thermomonosporaceae > Spirillospora > Spirillospora sp. NPDC047418. The sequence continues at coordinate 119,342 of NZ_JBEYTW010000003.1, read as the reverse complement.
GCCGGTTCGTCCGGCAGGACGGCGCCTGGGTCTACGTGCGGGGCAGGATCATCGGCTCCGGGCCGTCCTGAGCCGCCGTCCGCACCGGGCGAGCAGGACCAGCAGCAGCGCCGGGGCGACGAAGACGGCGGCGCGCAGCGTGCTGAGGTCGGCGAGCGTCCCGAGCAGGAGCGGGGCGATGCCGATCGCCACCCCGGACGCGAGCGCGCAGCGTGCGGCGGCCCGGACCGGCTGCCCCGGCCACGCGGCGAGCGCCTGCCCGAGGATCACCGGGTAGAGCAGCGCCACGCCGAGCCCGGCGACCAGCAGGCCGGCGACGGCGAGCGGCGCGGGCGCCGTCCACAGGACCGCGAACCCGGCGACGCCGACGAGCGCGGCCAGGGCCAGCAGGCGGTCGGGGCGCCCGCCGCGCCGGACGACCGGCCCGGCGGCGGCGCGGCCGACGGCCATGCCCAGCACGAACGCGGCCGACAGCGTCGCGGCGGCTCCGGAGCCGAGCCCCTTCACGTCACCGAGGAAGTCGGCGGCCCAGAAGACCATGCAGAACTCCACGCCCACGGCGAGGACGAGATCGAGCCATCTGCGCCGGAACGCCGGCGGGGCGGCCGGGCGCGGCCCCGCGTCCGCCGGGACGGTCTCGCGGGGTCCCGCCGCGGCGGGGCGGGCGGCCAGGATGAGGACGGCGGCCACGGCCAGCGGCGGGACCGCGAACGCCGCGCGCCAGCCGAGGCCGTGCGCGAGCGAGGCGCCGATGAGGATCGGGGCGAGCACGGACGCCGCGCTGGAGACCGCGTTCGCCACCCCGATCTGGACCGTCCCGTCGCCCTCGCCCGCGGCGTCCGCGTGCGCGGCCCGCAGCGTCGCCGGGACGAGTTGCACGAGCCCCGCGCCGCCGAGCCCGAGGACCAGCGCGCCGAGGCCCGCGCCGAGGCGTCCGCCCCCGGCGGCCATGACGCAGGCGCCGGCCACGAGCGCGGCGAGGGCGGCGGGCAGCCCGAGGCGGCCGAGCCGGGCCGCCGCCCAGTGCCCGGCGAACCCGACGATCACCAGCCCGAGCGCGAACGCGGACGGGTAGAGGGCGACCTCGCCGCGCGGCAGCCCGCGCTCCTCGCGCAGCTCCGGCAGGATCGCGCCGAGCCCGGTCAGCAGATAGCCGAGGCACCCGAACATCGCGTACAGCCCGACCGTCCCGGACGCCCGCCGCAGCACACCCGCGTCGCTCATCGTGTCCCGCCCATCGCCGCCTCCGCGCTATTATCCTCGTTCAACGAGCTTAATCCCGACGCGCCAGGATGTCACCATGCAGCCGAAGACCGCGCACTCCGCTCGGGCGCTGCGCAGCCAGGGCGCGCTGGCGGTGCTCCGCTACGTCCACGCGCACCCGTCCGCGGCGCGCGCGGACGCGTCCCGCGCGCTGGGGCTGAGCAGCGGGTCCGCCACCGAGATCACCAGCCGCCTCAAGGCGTCCCGGCTCCTCGACGAGGACGCGCCGGCCCGCACCGGCGGGCGGGGCCGCCCGTCCCCCGCGCTCACCGCGCATCCGGACGGCCCGCTGGTCTGCGTGGTCGACATCAGCCACGAGGCATGGCGGGTCGCGGCCGTCGAACTGGGCGGCGGCGTCCTGGCGGAGTCCGACGGCCGCCACACCGGCTCGCCGGACGTCCTCGGTCCGCTGGCCGGGCAGGTCGCCGCGCTCCACGCCCGCTACGGGCGGCGGCTCCGCGCGGTGTCCGCGTGCGTCGCGGGGACGGTCAGCGGGACGGCAGTCGTCCAGGCGTCCGGGATGGGCTGGCGCGACGTCTCCCTGGAACCGCTCAAACCCGCCGAAATCCCGCTGCTGGTCGGCAACGACGCGTCGCTCGCCGGGCTGGCCGAGGCGCGGCGCGGGGCCGGGGCGGGCTCGCGGGTCGTCCTGCACCTGACCGTGGAGGTCGGCGTCGGCGGCATCCTCGTCGTGGACGGGCGTCCGGTGGACGGCGCGACGGGCGCGGGCGGCGAGTTCGGCCACATGCCGTTCGGCGACCCCGCCCGCGAGTGCCCGTGCGGCGCCCGCGGCTGCTGGGACCTGGAGGTCGACGGCCGGGCCATGTCCCGCGCCCTGCACCGTCCCGCGCCCCGCGACCCGCGCACGGCCGCCGAGGAGATCATCGCGGCGGCGGCGTCCGACCCGGCCGCCCGTGCCGCCGTCGCGGGCGCGGCGCACGCGCTGGGCCGGGGCATGGGCGCCCTCGTCAACGCGCTCGACCCCGACGCCGTGACGCTCTCCGGCCTGGCCCACCACCTCATCGAGACCGCGCCCGCGTCACTCGGCGAGGGCTACACGGCCGCGCTGATGCGCTACCGCCGCGCGGCCCCGCCGCCCGTCCTCCCGTCGACGCTCGGCCCGCGAGGCGCGCTGACGGGCGCCGCCGACGCCGCGTTCGACGTCCTCCTCACCGAAGAGGGCCTGGCCGCCTGGTCGCGAGACTAGGCCTGGCGCCACTCCGGTACGGCGCCGGGCTCGTGGAGGCGGAGATCGGGGGCGCCTTCGAGGGCCTTCTCCTCGCCGCCCGGCGTGTACGTCACGATGAGCCGGAGCGGACGCCACGTCGTGTTGTACGTCGAATGCCAGGCGCCCTTCGGGATGTGGACGGCGTCGCCCTCCCGGATCGGGAACGGCTCCCCGTCGTCCACCATCTGCGTCGCCTCACCGGAGATGACGTAGATGATCTCCTCGGCGTCCGGGTGGTTGTGCCGCGCGTGCCCCTTGCCCGGGTTGACGATGACCTCCCCGAGCGTGCTGCTCGCGCCTTCGACGCTCGACGGGGTGACGAACCACTTGATGGACCCCCAGTCGAAGGCCATCGTCGTGACGTCGGCGGGATTGACCAGCATTCACAACTCCAGGTTCTTGAAGGCGGCGACCTGCTCGGTGATGGCGCGCTCGGTCGGCAGCCGCTCGACCGACGAGGCGCCGAAGAAGCCGACGACGCCCTCCGTCCGCGACAGGACGTAGGCGGCGTCGTCCGGCTCGGCGATGGGGCCGCCGTGGCACAGCACGAGGACGTCGGGCCGCACGGCGACCGCCGCGTCCCGCATGGCCTGCACCCGCTCGACGGCCTCGTCCAGGGTCAACGCGGTGCCCGCGCCGATGCTGCCCTTCGTCGTCAGCCCCATATGCGGGACGAGGACGTCGGCGCCGGCCTCCGCCATCGCGCGCGCCTGGTCCTCGTCGAACACGTAGGGGGCGGTGACCAGGCCGCGCTGATGGGCGAGCCGCACCATCTCGACCTCCAGGTCGTAGCCCATGCCGGTCTCTTCGATGTTCTGCCGGAACACCCCGTCGTAGAGCCCCACCGTCGGGAAGTTCTGTACGCCCGCGAACCCCATGGCCTTCACCTGGTCGAGGAACACGGGCATCACCCGGAAGGGATCGGTGCCGCACACCCCGGCCAGGACGGGCGTGTCCCGCACGACCGGCAGCACCTCGGACGCCATCTCCACCACGATCTGGTTGGCGTCCCCGTAGGGCAGCAGCCCGGCCAGCGAGCCGCGGCCCGCCATCCGGTACCGGCCGGAGTTGTAGATGATGATCAGATCCACGCCGCCGGCCTCCGCGCACTTGGCGGACAGCCCCGTGCCGGCCCCGGCGCCGATGACCGGCTTGCCCTCGTCGACGGCGTTGCGCAGCCGGAACAGGACGGTGTCGCGGTTCACCTCGCCCCCTCCGAGATCATCCGGTGCAGCCGGTCGGCCATCGCGCGGCCGAACGCCGGATCGTTGATGTTCATGTCGAGCCTCTCCGTCTCCACGGCTCCGTCCAGGGCCGCGAAGCACGCCTCGTCCGCTTCCGCATCGTGGAACGGCATGCCCGGCGCGTCCAGCGCCGACACCCCGCCGAGCGGCAGGAACAGCACGGTCGGCCCGGTCGCGGCCCGCAGCTTCCCGGCGATCCGCAGGCCCAGCTCGGCCATCTCCTCCCGCGTCGTCCGCATCAGCGTCACGGTCGGGTTGTGGACGTACAGGTCGCGTCCCTCGAACCGCTCGGGCACCGTGTCGAGCGGCCCGAAGTTGACCATGTCCAGCGCCCCGGGCGCCACGACCTGCGGGACTCCGAGACGTCCCGCCGCGGTGAGCCGCTCGGGCCCGGCCGACAGGACACCGCCGACCAGATCGTCCGCCAGCTCGGTCGTCGTCAGATCGAGCACCCCGGCCAGCAGACCGCTCTCCACGAGCCCCTCCAGCGCCCGCCCGCCGGCGCCGGTCGCGTGGAAGACGAGCACCTCGTAGCCCAGTTCGTCCAGCCGCTCCCGCGCCGCGTCCACCGCCGGAGTCGTGACGCCGAACATGGACGCCCCGACCAGCGGCCGCTCATCGACCGCGGGCGCCGACCGGGCCGCCTCGTAAGCCTTCGCCATGCCGACGGCCGCACCAGCCGCGTTCCCGAGGATGAGCCGCGACACCCGGTTGACGCCCGCGATGTCGACGACGCTGTACATGAGGGTCACGTCCTTGGCGCCCACGTAAGGCGAGACGTCCCCGGACGCCATCGTCGACACGATGACCTTCGGCAACCCGATGGGCAGGTCCCGGACGGCCCGAGCCGCGATGGAAGACCCGCCGCTGCCCCCGACCGCGAGAACGGCGTCGACCCGTTCCAGCCCCGCCAGCACGACCGCCGCGCCCTCGCCCATGGCGGTGACGGCGGCCCCCCGATCCCCCGCGTCCCGCAGTGCGCTCAGTGAAGCGCCCCCGGCCCGCGCGACATCCTCGGCGGGCACATCGGCCTCGGCCTCGGACGCCCCGACCCCGACGTCCACGAGCACGACCTCGCACCCGAGTTCCCGCACCCGCTCCCGAAGCCAGACGTACTCCGCACCCTTGGTATCGAGCGTCCCCACCAGAACCACAGTCGCCATGAACGATCATTTCCCACCCCGCCCACCCCCCAACCTCTGGCCAGGCCGGCGCGGGCGGAGGCGACCGCCTAGCCCGCTACCTGGGTCGCCGGGGACTCGGTTATCACGCCGTCTTCCAGGTGGAGGACTCGGTCGGCCTCTGCCAGGAGGGCCTGGTCGTGGGTGGCCACCAAAACCGTTACGCCTTCGCTCGCCACGACCGCGCGGAGCAGGGGCATGATCGCGGCGGCGGTTTCGGAGTCGAGCTGGCCGGTGGGTTCGTCGGCCAGCAGGAGCCTCGGGCGGTTGGCCAGGGCGCGGGCGATGGCCACGCGCTGGCGCTGGCCGCCGGAGAGTTCGTAGGGGCGCTGGGCCGCGTGGTCCGCGAGGCCGACCAGGCCCAGCAGGACGCGGACGCGTTCGTCGCGTTCGGCCGGGTTCGTGCGGACCAGGCGCAGCGGGACCTCGACGTTCTCGGCGGCGGAGAGCACCGGGATCAGGCCGTGCGACTGGAAGACGTAGCCGATGAGGTCGCGGCGCAGGGCCAGCAGGTCGTCCTCGGGGAGGGTGCCGACCTCGCGGCCGTCCACGCGGACGGCGCCGCCGTCGGGGGAGTCCAGGCCGCCGATCAGGTTCAGCAGGGTCGTCTTGCCGGAGCCCGAGCGGCCCTTGATGGCGACCAGTTCGCCCGCGGCGACGCTGAACGACGCGCCGCGCAGCGCCGGGACCTCGATGGCGCCGGTGCGGTAGGTGCGGGTCAGGTTCTCCGCGGCCACCATCGGGTCAGTCATCGGATTCCTCCCGGTCGGGCCAGACGCCGACGTGGTCGCTCTCCAGGGCGAGGCGGACGCGGTCGCGCATGTCGAGGGTGCCGGTGAACGCGGCGGGCAGCTGGACGCGGCCGGCCCGGTCGAGGACGGCGTACTCCTCGGTGGTGCCGCCGCCCCGGCGGACCTCGACGCTGGTCCGGCCGTCCCGGATGCCGACGGTGCGGTCGACGCGCTCGGACACCTGCGCGTCGTGGGTGACGACGACGGTGGTGGTGCCGAGTTCCTCGTTGACGCGGCGGAGCGCCTCGAAGACCCCGGCGGCCGTGGCGGTGTCGAGTTCGCCGGTCGGTTCGTCGGCCAGGACGACGTGGGGCTCGTTGGCGACGGCCACGGCGATCGCGATGCGCTGCTGCTGCCCGCCGGACAGCTCGGCGGGGCGCCGGTTCGCGCAGTCGCCGACGTCCAGCATGCCGAGGAGCTCGGCGGCGCGGGTGGCGCGCTCGCGCCGGGACCGGCCCGCGAACCGCATCGGCAGCTCGACGTTCTGCGCGGCGGTCAGGTACGGCAGGAGGTTGCGGGACGTCTGCTGCCACACGAACCCGACCTGCTCGCGGCGGAAGCGGAGCCGCTGCTTGGACGTCATGGTGAGCAGGTCGGAGCCGGCGACACGGGCGACGCCTGCGGTGGGGACGTCCAGGCCGGACAGGATGTTGAGCAGCGTCGACTTCCCGGAGCCGGACGCGCCCACGATCGCGATCAGCTCGCCGGGGTCGACGAGCAGGTCGAGACCCTGCAGGGCGACGACCTCGATGCCGTCGGTCTTGTAGATGCGGACGAGGTTGTCGCAGACGATGTGGGCGCCCTCGCCGTAGACGGGCCCGCGTTCTGCGGCGCGGCGCTCCAGTTCGGCGAGGTCGGGTGCGTTGGTCATCGAGAACTCCTGAGTGTGGAGACCCCGGGCTTTAGCCCCTGGAAGGAAACACGCCCCCGCACAATGCCGCGCTGTTCCTCGAACATGCGGGCGAACGTTACAGGCCGGGCCCTAGGCTGTGAGGCATGGTACGGCACGTGAAGCGGGCGTTTCGGTACCGCTTCTACCCCACGGGCGAGCAGGCGGCGGAACTGTCGCGCACGTTCGGCTGCGCGCGCCTGGTCTACAACCGGGCGCTGGAGGAACGCACCCGTGCCTGGTACACCGAGCAGCGCCGCGTGTCCTACATGGAGACCTCCGCGCTCCTCACCGAATGGAAGAAGAACGAGGAACTGGTCTTTCTGGGCGAGGTGTCCTCGGTGCCGTTGCAGCAGGCGCTGCGGCACCTGCAGACAGCGTTCACGAACTTCTTCGCCAAACGCGCCGCCTACCCGCGTTTCAAGTCGCGGAAGAAGTCCCGGCAGTCTGCGGAGTACACCCGCAGCGCATTCAAGTGGCGTGACGGCCACCTGACGCTGGCGAAGATGTCCGAGCCGCTGGCGATCGTGTGGTCCCGGCCGCTGCCCGAGGGTGCCGTGCCGTCCACGGTCACCGTCAGCCGGGACACGGCTGGGCGTTGGTTCGTGTCCCTGCTGTGCGAGGACGCCATCGCCCGTCTCGACCCGGCCGACCGGGCGGTGGGGATCGACGCCGGGATCACGTCGCTGGTGACGCTGTCGACCGGGGAGAAGGTCACCAACCCCCGGCACGAGCGCCGTGACCGTGAACGCCTTGCCCGGGCGCAGAAGGACCTGTCCCGCAAGGCCAAGGGCTCGAAGAACCGGGAGAAGGCCAAAACGCGGGTCGCGCGGATCCACGCGCGGATCGCCGACCGGCGCCGGGACTTCCTGCACAAACTGACGACTCGGCTCGTCCACGAGAACCAAGTGGTCGTGATCGAGGACCTCAACGTCGCGGGCATGGTCCGCAACCATTCGCTCGCCCGCGCGATCTCCGACGCGGCGTGGCGGGACCTGCGCACCATGCTGGAGTACAAGGCCGACTGGTACGGCCGCGAGTTCGTGGTGATCGACCGATGGTTCCCCTCCAGCAAGCTGTGCGGGGACTGCGGGACGGTCACTGAGACGTTGCCCCTCAACGTGAGGGAATGGGAGTGCGGGTGCGGCGCCCGACACGACCGCGATGTCAACGCCGCGAAGAACGTTCTGGCCGCCGGGCTGGCGGTGTCCGCCTGTGGAGCCGACGTAAGACCCAAACGGCGCAAGCTGGTCAGGCAGACGGCGACGAAGCAGGAAACCCAACCCACAAGGGAAGGAATCCCCCGCCTTTAGGCATGGGGAAGAAGTCAACAGTCCCCCGTTCTCAGGGCGGTTCCGGGGCGGGTGTCGAAGAGGCGGTCGACGGCGACGGCCGCGGCGGCGGCGAGCAGCAGCGCGCCGACGAGGCCGAGCAGCGCGGCGAGGCCCGGGGTGTGCGCGGTGACGGCGAAACCGCCCGTGTAGGGGCGCAGGTCGACGACCGGGCCGGTGATCTCGGGGAGCAGCAGGCCGAGCACCCAGCCGGCGCCGACCGCGCAGAGCAGCACGGGCGCGATCTCGACGAGCGCGAGGCCCCGGCTCTGCCGCCGGCTGAGGCCGAGGGCGCGCAGGTGGGCGATGGTGCGGCCGCGGGCGCGGGCGCCGACGACCAGGACGAGCAGGACCGCGAGCAGCCCGAACACGCCGCCGATGAGCGCCCCGTCCCGGAACGTCTCGTGGACGACGGTCACCATGGGGTCGCGCGTCATGTCCCGCAGGACGTCCTGCCGCAGCTCGACGTCGTGTCCGGGGGCGGCGGCGCGCAGGGCCTTCGCGTCCACGTCGCCGGTGACGAACACCTGCGAGGGGAAGCCCTTCTCGGCGGCGACCATCGTGTAGGGGACGACGACGAACGCCGTGCCGAGGCCCTGTCCGGGGAAATGCTCGATCTGCCCCGCGGGCTTGATCTTGATCGGGGTCATCCCGGGGCGGCTCAGCGTCAGCGGCCCCGTGCCCCGCGTGCGGGCGGTGAGCGGCGACAGGAGGACGCCGTCCCCGGACGGGATGCCCGGCACGTCGGGCGCCAGCTTCCGGTACGCGTCCAGGTCGACGCCGACCACGGTCAGCGGCGCCTGGTCCGTGGCCGTCGACACCGTGGAGATGACCCGGACGGGGAGGGCGCCGGTCACTCCGGGCAGCGCGCGGACGCGGGCGAGCGTCGCGTCGTCCACCGGCCCCGCCTCGATGCGCGCGTCCGCCCCGGTCTCCCACCAGGACGCGCGCACTTGGCCGTCCCGCAGGCCGGTGTCCACGGTGGCGGCGAATCCGGCGACGGCGGCGGACAGCAGCAGGACGACGAGCGGCAGCGCCCCCACGAGGTTCTGCCGGGACGCGCGCGCGAGGCCGAGGAACGCGACCGCGCCGCTGCGCCGCCGCAGCACCGGCCCGGTCGCGCGGAGCAGGTACGGGTAGGCGCGCAGGACCAGGGCGCCGAGCGCCGCGCCGAGCAGCACCGGGACGGCGGCGACCAGCGGGTCGGTCCCGGCGGACGCGCCGCGCTCGCGCAGCAGCACGACGCCGATCACCGCGAGCGCGACCAGCAGGGCGTCCAGCACGAGCCGGCGGGGGGAGGGCCGGGCGGCGACGAGGTCGTCGCGGCGGTCGGCGGCCGAGCCGAGGCCGCCGCCGCGTTCGCGCCCCACCATGACGGCGGAGACGCCGAGCACGGCCACCAGCAGCGCGGCTATCGCATAGACGGACGTCAGTTGGGGCGGCCCGACGTCCAGGAGCCGCCCGGCCAGGTAGCCGAGCGCCGCGGACGGGACGACGGCGAGCGCGGTGAGCCCGCAGGCGGGGGCGGTGAGCTGCCGCAGCGACGCGCCGCGCGCCCGCATCGTGCCGAGGACCGGGCGGAGCCGCTCGGCGAGCAGCCCGGCGGCGAGCAGCAGCACCCCGGCGGCGACCGCGGCGAGCCCGCCGAGCGCCAGCCCGAGCACGGACCGGGCGGTGTGCAGCCGCCCGGTGAACTCGTTCAGCCGGTCGTCGAGCGTGGTGACGACGTCGCAGGAGAAGAGCCCGGAGTGCCCCCGGACGGCGGAGCGGAACGCGTCGAGGTCCTCGGCCATGGCACCGGTCTCGCCGGCCTCGACCGCGCCGCCGCGGACCGGGAAGTGCCAGCTGTAGGTGAGCAGCATGTCGCCGCCGCGCGCGACCCGCGAGTACCCGCCGGCGCCCATCAGCGCGGTGCCCCCGTCGGCCAGGGTCCCGTCGCCGCCGAACGACACCTTGACCGATCCGGCCAGGCCCGGGCGGGTGAGCCAGAACGGGTCGGCGGCGTCCACCGGTTCGTAGACACCGGAGATCCGGGCCTTCAGCTCGACGAGGTCCATCCGGTCGCCGACCTTGTAGCCCATCTGGTCGGCGTACTTCTTGGACACCATGATCTGGATGTCGCCGCTCGTCTCGGACGGCGAGTTGGCCGGGGGCCGGCCCGCCACCATGCGGATGCGCTTCCACGCGTTGAGCTCGAAGCTCAGGTAGAGCACCCGGGGTGCGGAGAACCGCCCCTCGATGAGCATCTGCTCGGTGGTGATCGACGACTCCGGTTCCCCGGCGGTCCTGGCCAGCGAGCGCGGCAGCATCTGCTGCCAGGTGAGGGCGTTGGCACCCATCGCGGCCGCGCCCGGGACGGCCGTCCACGCCTGGCCGCTGCGCGCCTTGCCCTCGACCCGCAGGTCGGCGGCGGGCCCGATGGCGGTGGCGGCGGCATGGTCGTACCCGGCCGCGGTGCGGGACGGCACGGCGACCGCGAGCAGCGCGGACAGCAGCGACAGCACGGCCAGCGCGGCGAGCGGCGCCCACTGCGCCCGCGCCAGCCGGACGGCGGAGCCTCTCATCGGTCCTCCCCCACGCGCAGGCCGGCGCCGGGATCCCGGCGCCGCAGCACCCGGATCACCGGCGGCAGCACGAGGCCGAGCACGGCCGCGACCCCGGCGAGCACGCCCAGCACCACGGGCCATTGGACGACGAGCTCGGCGGGCGGGTACGGCTGCGCGGCCTGCACGCTCAGCACGACGTGCGGGACGACGAGCCGCGCCACGGCGAGGCCGAGGAACGTCCCGCCGAGCAGGCCGAGCACGACCAGGTACGCCTGCTCGATCGCGAGCATCCCGGCGACCTGCCGGGGGTGCACGCCGAGGGCGCGCAGCACCGCGAACTCGCGGGTCCGCTCGCCGGCGGTCACCGCGGCGTTGACGACGAAGGCGATGACCGCGAAGGCGAGCGCCGCGCCGAAGCCGAGCACGAGCGCGCCCTGCAGCGCCGCGCCGAGCGGGGCGTCGCGGAGTTCGGCGCGCACCTCGACGCGGTCGGCGGCGACCTCGCCCCAGGCGGGGTGCTCGGTGAGCGCCCGGACGGCCGCGGCGGTGTCGCCGCCGCGCGCCGACGCCCACCATTCACCGGGTTCGATGCTGTCGGTGGTCACGCCGTCGGCGGCGAGCCGGGTCTGGGTGAGCGTCGGCAGGTCCACGAGGACGCCGGGTTCGCCCGGCGGCACGGTCGGGAGCGCGGGTGCGATCCCCATGACCTTGACCGGCTGGTCGCCGTCCACGGTGCTGACGGTGACGGTGCCGCCGACGCCGACCTTGGCGCGTCCGGCCATCTCTTCGGTGATGACGCCCGGCACGACCGGCTGGAGGTCGCCGTTCCGCGGCCCGCGCCGGGACGCCGCGGCCGCGGCGGGGATCGCGTGGACGGCGGCGCCGGTCGAGCTGCTGTAGATGCCGCGGCTCGGGTTCGGGTCGGCGGTGGCGGGCAGCGCGATCTCGGCGAGCGCGTCCCCGCCGTCGTCCAGCTTCGGTTCGAGGGGCTTCGCCGGGTCCGGTGAGAAGGCGAACACGTCCCAGCGGAGGCCGGCGGACGGCCGGGCGTCGCCGGTGCCGTCGCCGTGCACGCCCAGGACCTCCAGGTCGAGCGGCCCGGTGTAGGGGTTCTCGTCGTAGGCGTAGTGGACGCCCCGGACCGACAGCGGGTAGGACGGCACGCCGTCCGGCCCGGCGAGGTCGGCGGTGTCCAGGGCGACCGTGTGCTCGTCGCCGTCGGCGGGGAAGCCGGGCAGTTCCACCCGCCGGGTCAGCCCGTACGCGTCCGCGACGGTCACCGCGACCTTGTACCGGGCGTCGGCGGCGGGCTCGTCACCGTCGGGCGCGGGGCCGGTGCGGGTGAGCCGGAGGTCGAACAGCAGCCGCCGCGGCTTGCCGGGAACGGCCAGCGCCGGGGCCGCGGGGCGGGCCTCGGCCAGCTTGTCGAGCCGCAGGTCGCGGCGCAGTCCGGGCTGGACGCGCAGCACCCGCCCGAGCTCCCCGGTGTCGGCGGCGAGCAGCGTCGCGGGCTCGTTGCCGAGGTCGGCCTCGGTGCGCAGCACCGCCGTCGCCGCCGTGATGCCGGGCAGCGCGGCGAAGCGCCCGCCCCGGCCGAGCACCGCCGGGCCGCCCGCGCTGGTGGCGGCGCTGAACCGCAGGTCGGCGCCGCTCTGGAAGTCGGCCTGGTCGGTCTGCGACGTCCGCCAGGTCGCCATCGTCGTCACCGACAGCACCCCGACGGCCATCGCCATGACCAGCAGCAGCACGGGTCCGGCGTAGCGGAGCTGGCGCCGCCCGACCTGCCGGGTGCCGAGGACGGGCACGAGCCCGCGTCCCCGCGTCGCGACCCGCTCGGCGACGCGCGACACCCCCGGCACGACGCGCAGCAGCAGCACCCCGCCGGCGAGCAGCGCCAGCGCCGGGCCGGACACGATGAACGGGTCGATGCCGGACGTGCCGCCCCCGGCGTCCGCGCCGCCGTCGGCGCCGTACCGGGTGAGCTGCCAGATCGCCAGCCCGGCGACGACCAGCAGCGCCAGGTCGACGCCGGAGCCGCGCAGGCCGCCGCGGCCCTGCCGGCCCATCCCGGCCTGCGCCTCGACGAACGTGCGGTTCGCGCCGCGCAGCGTCGGGATCGTGAGGGCGACCGCGCAGGCGAGCGCCGTCAGCACCGACACGATCCACAGCGGGGCGGCGGATCCGGCGTCCAGCCGCAGCCCGGACGCCCGGACCGCGGGGGCGTGCCCGGCGAGCCGCAGCAGCGGGCGGGCGAGCAGCGGGCCGAGCACGGCGGCGGGCAGCACGATCAGCAGCCCCTCGGCGATCCCGAGCCGGGCGAGCTGGCGCATCCCGAGGCCGCGGGTGCGCAGCAGCGCGACCTCGCCGCGCCGGTGGTCGGCGAGCAGCCGGGCGACCAGCAGCCACGCGCACCCGGCGAGCAGGACGAGCTGGATCACCGGGATCAGCATCGTGGACCGTGCCACGAGCACGGCGCCGTCCAGCTGCGCGGTCAGTTCGGGGAGCTTCGTCACGACGGTGAACTGCGCGCCGCCGCCGACGTCCTTGAACGTGTCGCCGGCGTGCGCCACGCGGTCGCCGAGCGGGCCGAGGTCACCGGACTCGACTCCGCGCAGGTCGGGCATGACGGTGAAGCGGGCGTCGGTCCCGGTCCCGGTGAACCTGGCGGCGAACACCTCGGGAGGGACCACGAACGGCCCGTACGTCGTGTAGTCGAGCCGTTCGACGCCGGTCGTGACGAGCTGATCGTCCTGCCACACGTAGAGTCGCGGGTCGGGGACGTCGAACAGCCCGACGACCCGGACCTTCACCACCGACTTCTTGTCGACGCGCCCGTGCAGCGTGAGGACGTCGCCGACGTCGGCGCCGACGGCCTTGGCCGCCGCGGTGGGCAGCGCCGCCTCCACCTCGCCGGAGGCCGAGGCCGCGGCGGGCCAGCGTCCCCCGGCGAGCCGCGCGTGCTTCTGGATGCCGGTGTAGGTCCCGAACGCGGTCAGTTCGGGGTGGTCGCTCTTCTCCTGGCCGGGCAGGGTGTAGGAGTCGCTGCGGACGCTCATCGAGACGGCCAGCGGGACGTCCCCGTAGACCTGTTCGAGCGCCCGGTCGACCTGGCCCTGCACCGTGGTGAGCCCGTTCGCGGGGACGTGCGCGCCGATCGTCGCCCCGACCGAGGCGAACGTCGCGTCGGCCAGCGTGCGCCGCAGGCCCTCGCGCGTCACCGATCCGGTGTAGCCGACCAGGGCCGCGAGGACGGTGGTGGCGAACAGCGCCGTCGCGCACGCCGCCAGGACCAGCGTCCGATCGCCGGCCATCCGCCTGAGTACGAGCCCCCGTTGCCCCACGGGGAGTCATGATCATCGCGATGTGGTGACCGCCACAAGGGGCCGTGATGATTTTTTGACGTTTCGCAACCATCTCGAAATACGGACAAACTGCCCCCGGCCGCAGGTGCGGGCGGCCGGGCCGCCGGTCACCGGTCCTCCCCGACGCGCAGGTCCGCGGCGAGGTCGCGGCGGCGGAGTGCACCGATCAGCAGGCGCAGCACGAGGGCGAGCGCCGCGCCCACGCCGGCGATCATGGCGAGCAGGACGGGCCACGGGAGGACCGCCGCGACCGGCGGGTACGGGCGGGCGGCGCGCACGCCGAGCACGATGTGCGGGACGGCGAGCCGCGCCACGAGCAGCCCGATCACCGCGCCGCCGAGCAGGCCGAGCGCGACCAGGAACGCCTGCTCGACCGCCAGCATCCCGGCGACCTGGCGCGGGTGGACGCCGAGGATCCGCAGCACCCCGAACTCGCGCGACCGCTCCCCCGCCGTCACCGCCGCGTTCACCACGAACGCGATGACGGCGAACACCAGGCCGGTTCCCGAGCCGAGGATGAGCGCGCCCTGCAGACCGGCGCCGAGCGGGGCGTCGCGGAGCCGGGTGCGCAGCGCGGCACGGTCGGCCTCGGCCTTCCCCCAGGCGGGGTGGGCGGCGAGGGCCCGCACCGCGGGACCGGTGCGGCCGCCGCGCACCGACGCCCACCATTCGCCGGGCGTGATGGCGGCCGGGTCCAATCCGGCCGTGGCCAGCCACCGCTCCGTCAGCGTGGGCAGGTCCACGAGGGCGCCCGGCTCACCGGCGGGCACGCTCGGCAGCGCCGAAACAACCCCGACCACCCTGACCGGCTGGTCTCCGGCGGTGGTGGACACGGTGACCGTGCCGCCCACCCCGACGTTCGCGCGGGCGGCCATCGCGCTCGTGATCACGCCGGGGACGGCGGGCAGCAGGTCGGCGTTGTCCGACACATGGCTCGGCGGTGCGGACGTGGCGGCCATCGCGTGGGCGGACACCTGCGGCACGAGCGTGCCCTGCCCCAGGTAGCCCGGCAGGTACGGGGTCGCTGGAACGCTGATCCGCAGCAGCCCGCCCGGCAGCGGAGCGACGGCCGGCGCGACGCTCGTGCGTCCGTCCGACGACCGGCCGAACGCGTCCCAGCGGACGTCCGCGGGCGGCGCTTCGTCCCCGTCCCCACCGCGCACGCGCAGCAGGTCGAGGTCGAGCGCGCCCGCGACGGGGTTCAGGTCGTAGGCGTAGTCGATGCCGCGGATCGACAGCGGATAGGCGAGCACGCCGCCGGTTCCGGCGAGGTCGGCGAAGTCCAGCGCGAGAGTATGCACGTCGCCGTCGGCGGCGAGCGGAGGCAGCGTCATGCGCTGGGCCAGCCCGCGGGCGTCCACGAGCGTCACCGCGATCCGGAAGGGGGCCGCGGGCGGGGCATCCTGCCGGCGGAGCGCGTCCGGGACCGGCCCGGTGCGGCGGAGCCGCACATCGAAGCGCAGCGTCCGGGGCCGCCCGGGGAGGGGCAGCGCCGGGACGGCCGGGCGGGCCCCCGCCAGCGCGCCGAGCCGCATCTCGCGCCGCAGACCCGGCTGGACGCGCAGGACGGGGCCGAGTGCCCGGGCGTCCACGCCGAGGACGGTCGCCGTGCGGTCGCCCACGCTGGCGTCCATGCGCAGCACCGCGGTCGCGGCGGTGACGCCGGGCAGTGCGGCGAACCGCCCGCCCCGGCCGAGCGGGCCCGGGCCCTCGACCGCGTCCGGGCCGGCGAGCCGCAGGTCGGCGCCGCTCTGGAAGTCGGCCTGGTCGGTCTGCGACCGGCGCCAGGTCGCCATCGTCGTCACCGACAGCACCCCGACGGCCATCGCCATGGCGAGCAGCAGGACCGGGCCCGCGTACCGGAGCCGGCGCCGCCCGACCTGCCGGGTGCCGAGCACCGGCACGAGCCCGCGGCCGCGGGCGGCGGCCCGTTCGGCGATCGTGGCCGCGGCCGGGAGCAGCCGCACCAGCAGCACGCCCCCGGCGAGCAGCGCCAGCGCGGGCCCGGACACGATGAACGGGTCCACCCCGCCCAGGCCGTCACCGAGCGCGGCGCCCGGTCCGGCCGAGCCGTTCGTGCCGGTCGCGGCGTTCGTGCCGGTCGCGCCGTACCGCGTGAGCTGCCAGATCGCGAGGCCCGCGACGAGCAGCAGCGCGAGGTCGGTCCCCGCGCCGGCGCGCCGCGGCGGGCGGCCGAGCCCCGTCTGCACCCGGACGAACGTGTGCCGCGCGCCGCGCAGCGCCGGGACCGCCAGGGCGGCCGCGCACGCCAGCGCGGCCGGCACCGACACGGCCCACAGCGGCACGAGCGGCCCGGCGTCCAGCCGCAGCCCGGACGCCCGCACCGCCGGGGCGTGCCCGGCCAGCCGCAGCACCGGACCGGCCAGCAGCGGGCCGAGCACCGCGGCGGGCAGCACGATCAGCAGCCCTTCGGCCAGGCCGAGCCGCGCGAGCTGCCCCAGGCCGATGCCGCGGGTCCGCAGCAGCGCCACCTCGGCGCGCCGCCGGTCGGTGAGCAGCCGGGCGACCAGCAGCCACGCGCACCCGGCCAGCAGCACGAGCTGGATCACCGGGATCAGCATCGTGGACCGCGCCACCAGCACCGCGTCGCGCAGCTGCCCGACGAACTCCGCGAGGCGCGTGACGACGACGAACTGCGTCCCGCCCCCGCCGGTCCGCGCCAGGACGCCGCGGGCGGCGGCCACGCGGTCCTGCAGGCTCCCGAGGTCGCCGGCCCCGACTCCGCGCAGGTCGGGCAGCACCGTGAAGCGGGCGTCCACCCCGGTCCCGGTGAAACGCTCGCCGAACACCTCGGGAGGCACCACGAACGGCCCGTAGGTCGTGTAGTCGAAGCGTTCGACGCCGGCGGTCATCAACCGGTCGTCCTGCCAGAAGTAGCCGTTGGGGTCGGAGACCTCGAACAGCCCGACGACGCGGACCCTCACCACCGACTTCTTGTCGACGCGTCCGTGCAGCGTGACGACCTCGCCCACCCCTGCATGGACGGTCTGCGCCGCCGCCACCGGCAGGACCGCTTCGATCACGTCGTCGCCGCCGCCCGCACGGGGCCAGCGCCCGTCGGCGAGCCGCGCGTGCTTCTCGATACCGGTCCAGGTCTCGAACGCCGTCAGGTCCGGGTGGTCGCTCTTCTCCTGGCCGGGGACGGTATAGGAGTCGCTGCGGGCGCTCATCGAGACCGCCAGCGGCACGTCCCGGTAGACGCTCTCGAGCCCCCGGTCGACCTGGTCGCGCACCCCGGTGAGGCCGTTGGCGGGGACGTGCACGCCGATCGCCGTCCCCGCCGACTCGAACGTCGCCGCCGCCAGCGTGCGGCGCAGCCCCTCGCCGGTCACCGACGCGGTGTAGCCGATCAGCGCCGCCAGGACGGTCGTGGCGAACAGCGCGGTCGCGCACGCGGCGAGTACGAGCGTCCGGTCACCGGCCATCCGGCTGAGCACGAGCCCGCGTCGCCTCACGATCCCTCATGATCAGTAGGTGCGGCGCGGGCCACAAGGCGGCGTGATGACTCCTTGACCGATCGCGAACCTCCTCGAAATACGGACAAATCAGATATCGGCCCGCCGAAAGCGGCCCAGGCCGGGCGAGCGGGAGCGTAAGGATCCGGCAAAGGCGGTGGCGCGCGGCGGTGCGGCACGGGAGAAGGGCAGGACGCGCCGAGCCCCGGAGGACACCATGCGCAAGATCATCAACTCGACGTACGTGTCCCTGGACGGGGTCGTCGAGAACCCGCAGAACTGGACGGGCCCGTACTTCCAGGACGAGGCCGCCGCCTACGCGCGGGAGCTGCTGTTCTCCTGCGGCGCCCTGCTCATGGGCCGCCGGACGTTCGACGGCTTCTCGCAGGCGTGGCCCGCGATGGAGGAGTCGACCGGCGACTTCGGCGTCCGGATGAACACGCTCCCCCACTACGTCGTGTCCGACTCCCTGAAGAAGCCGGGCTGGGGCGACACGACGGCGATCCGGCGGGCCGACGCCGTCGCCGCGATCACCCGGCTGAAGGAGCGGAGCGGCCGGGACATCCTGCAGTACGGGTTCGGCCCGGTGTCGCGGACGCTCGTGAAGCACGGCCTCCTGGACGAACTGCGGCTGTGGATCCACCCCGTGTTCGTCGGGCCCGGCGACCCCGAGGACCTGCTCACCCGCAAGGGGTTCGCGGCCTCCCTGAAACCGACGGACATCAAGGTCTTCAAGACGGGCGTCATCGTCGCGACCTACGTCCCGGCCGCGACATAGCCCAGGCGCAGTCCGGACGCGGGCCCGGACGCGGCCCGGGCGGCCCGGGCGCGGTTCAGCGGTCGAGGACGTCCCGCAGGATCTCCCGCGTCCGGGACGGGGGTTCGGCCTGCACGCCGAGGCGGTTCAGGACGTCCCGGTAGCGGGCGATGTCGGCGGCGCGGTCCGGGTAGAGGGCGCCGGTGAGCTGCTCCAGGTAGACGACGTCGGGCAGTTCGGGCTCGGCGAACCGCAGCAGCGTCACCGGGCCGCTCTCGCCCGCGTGGCCCCCGGCGGCGAACGGCAGGACCTGCACGCTGACGTTCGGCCGCTCCGCCGCCTCGATCAGGTACTCGACCTGCGCGCGCAGCGTCGCGGGCCCGCCGACCGCGCGGTGCAGCACCGCCTCGTCCAGGACGGCCCACAGCTTCAGCGGCTCGGCGCGCTCGAACACGCGGCGCCGCGCCATGCGCAGCTCGACACGCCGCTCGATCTCCCCCCCGGACGCCTCCGGGTGGCGGGCGGTGATGAGGGCGCGGGCGTACTCCGGCGTCTGGAGCAGGTCCGGCACGTTCTGGACCTCGAACAGGCGGACCACCTCGGCGCCCTGCTCCAGCCCGAGGTAGGGCTCGAACCAGCCGGACACCACATCGCCGTACACCTGCCACCAGCCGGGCGTGTTGGCGCGGTCGGCGAGGTCGAGCAGCGTGTCGCGGACGCCGGGGTCGGTCACGCCGTAGAAGGTCAGCAGGTCGGCGACGTCGCGCTCCTTGAAGCCGACGCGGCCGAGCTCCATCCGGCTGATCTTGGAGTGGGAGCCGCGGATCTCGTAGCCGGCGTCCTCGGTGGAGATCCCGGCGGCCTCGCGGAACCGGCGCAGCTGCGCGCCGACCACCATCCGCAGCACGGTCGGCCCGGCGGCGCGCAGGTCGGACCCGGTGCGCGGGTCGGACCCGGCGCCGAGGTCGGCGATGAGGGGGACCGTCGCGTCCCGGCGTTCGGCGGGCGTCATGACGCCTTCACTCCCACGGCGCAGAACTCGTCCACCTCGTCCGGCTCCCCGAAGCGGCCGGGCTCGGCGCGCCACCGCGACACCGGCACGACGCCCGGCTCCAGGACCTCCAGGCCCTCGAAGTAGCCGCCGATCAGCTCGGGCGTCCGCAGGTGGTAGGGCGTCTCGCTCGCCTGGTTCCACAGCTCGATCGCGTCGCGGAACGCCTTGCCGGTGATGACGTCGGTGCCGTCCGCGACCGCGAGGTGGCTGCCGGCCGGCAGCGCGCCCATCAGCCGCCGGACGATCGAGCGGGCCTCGTCGTAGTCGGCGATGTGCCCCAGGATGTTCAGCAGCATCAGCCCGATGGGGCGGTCGAGGTCGAGCGTCCGGCCCGCCTCGGCGAGGATGCGGCCGGGGTCGCGCAGGTCCGCGTCGATGTAGTCGACCGAGCCCTCCGTCCGGCCGGTCAGCAGGCTGCGGGCGTGCGACAGGACGAGCGGGTCGTGGTCCACGTACACGATGCGGGCGCCGGGTGCGACGCGCTGCGCGACCTCGTGGGTGTTGTCGACGGTCGGCAGGCCGGTGCCGACGTCGAGGAACTGCCGGATCCCGGCGGTGCCCGCCATGTACCGGACGGCGCGGGACAGGAAGGCCCGCGAGTGCCGGGCGACGTCCACGATCTGCGGGTAGACGGAGACGAACTGGTCGCCGGCGGCCCGGTCGGCGGGGTAGTTGTCCCGGCCGCCGAGCCAGTAGTTCCAGATGCGCGCGGACTGCGGCACCGTGTCGTCGAACTCGGGGCCGGGCCGTGCGCCGCCGTCCGGTCCTGAATCTCCCACGGAACTCCTCCTCGGCGCGCAGGAAAACTACCTACGGGGAGAAGTTACTCGACCCCGGGTCGCTTGCCCACCTGTCCCGATCATCCCGGTTTGTCATGATCCGCTGCAATGTGCAGTGTTATCACCAGACTGCCGGGCGCTGACCTGGCAGGATCCGCGTTCCGAAAAAAATCTGAGAAAAGATGTGGGCGGGATGTCGAATCGGTCTCCCCTTCTTCGACGCGTTGCCAAGGACCGGGGTTGACCCGGACACCGACAAAAGGAGGCACCCATGAGGTTCCTGTTGATGACCACGGACGCCGGCTCCGACGACGCCGCGCCGCCGGACGAGCGGCTCCAGCAGGAGATGGGCAGGTTCATCGAGGAGACGGCCAAGGCCGGGGTCCTCCTCGCGACCGGCGGGCTGGAGCCGTACGGCACCCGCATCACCTCGGCCGGCGGCAAGGTCACCGTGACGGACGGCCCGTTCACCGAGGCCAAGGAGGGCGTGGTCGGCTTCGCGCTCGTCGAGGTGCGCACCCGCGAGGAGGCGATCGAGCTGTCCAAGCGGTTCTACTCGATCGTCGGGGACGGCGAGGGCGTCATCAAGCAGGTGTTCGGCCCGGAGGACCCCTTCCCCGGGCAGTGACCCCCTGCCCGCCGAGCCCGCGCTGAGCTTGCGCGGCGGCCGGTGCGGGTGCTCTCATCGGCAGCGTGACGCCTTCGAACGCGCCCGGGGTCCACGCGAGCATCGACGCGGTGTGGCGGCTGGAGGCCGCGCGCATCATCGCCGGGCTCGCGCGCATGGTGCACGACATCGGGCTCGCCGAGGAACTCGCGCAGGACGCGCTGGTCGCCGCGCTCGAACAGTGGCCGGAGTCAGGCGTCCCGGACAACCCGGGCGCCTGGCTCATGGCCGTTGGCAAGCGCCGCGCCATCGACCGGATCCGCCGGCGGCAGCGCCTGGAGCACAAGCTGGAGGAGATCGGCCGCGACCTGGAGACCCGGGAGCCGGCCGAGCTCGACGTCCCGGACGAGGAGGACATCGAGGACGACGTCCTGCGGCTGATCTTCACGGCCTGCCATCCGGTGCTGTCCGTGCGGGCGCGGGTCGCGCTGACGCTGCGGATGCTCGGCGGCCTCACCACCGACGAGATCGCGCACGCGTTCCTCGTCTCCGAGCCGACCGTCGCGCAGCGGATCGTCCGGGCGAAGCGGACGCTCTCGGACGCCGGCGTGCCGTTCGAGGTCCCCGCCGGACCGGACCGCGCGGCGCGGCTGTCGTCCGTCCTGGAGGTCATCTACCTGATCTTCAACGAGGGGTACGCGGCCACCGCCGGCGACGACTGGGTGCGCGCCGACCTGTGCCAGGAGGCGCTGCGCCTCGGCCGCGGCCTCGCCGGACTCGCGCCCGGCGAACCCGAGGTGCACGGGCTCGCCGCGCTGATGGAGATCCAGGCGTCCCGGACCCGCGCGCGCACCGGGCCGTCCGGCGAACCCGTCCCCATCCTGGAGCAGGACCGCGGCCGCTGGGACCGGCTCCTCATCCACCGCGGCTTCGCGTCCCTGCTCCGCGCGAAGGACATCGGCGGCCCGCCCGGCCCCTACGTGCTGCAGGCCGCCATCGCCGCGACCCACGCGCAGGCCCTCGCCCCCGAGGACACCGACTGGGCCCAGATCGCGTCCCTCTACGAGATCCTCGCGACCATCGCCCCGTCCCCGGTGGTGGAACTGAACCGCGCGGTGGCGGCCGGCATGGCGCACGGCCCGCAGCAGGGCCTGGAGATCGCCGACGCCCTGGTGGACGAGCCGACCCTGCGCGACTACCACCTGCTGCCGAGCGTCCGCGGCGACCTGCTGGAACGCCTCGGCCGCCGCGGCGAGGCCCGCGCGCAGTTCGAGCGCGCCGCGGAACTGACCCGCAACGCGCCCGAACGCAGGGTCCTGCTGGACCGTGCGGCGTCCTTGGACGGCCGCGCTCAGTAGTCCTTCACCGTGAACGAGCTGACGATCTCCCCGAAGTCCTGGAAGTCGATCGCTTCGGTCTCGACCCCCATCTCGGCGTTGCGCTGCGCCTCCACCCGCGCCTTGTTGGTCAGCGCCAGCTCCTGGTTGGCCGCGACGTACCCGCGCAGTTCCCGCTCGTAGTTCGCGAACGCGGCCCGGTGGTCGCCGCCGGCCGCCTTCAGCTCCCCGGCCAGGACGTACGCGCCGACCATCGCCATGCTCGTGCCCTGCCCGGACAGCGGCGACCCGCAGTACCCGGCGTCCCCGAGCAGGACGACCCGCCCGTTCGACCACGAATCCAGGTGGATCTGCGCCATCGAGTCGAAGTGGAAGTCCCCGGCGTCCCACATCGCGTCCAGCAGCTTGGGGATCACCCAGCCGGCGCCCGCCAGCGCGTCCGCCATGATCTTCTTCTGCGCGGCGGCGTCGCGGTAGTCGTAGTCGATCGGCCGCTCCGACTCGAAGCCCAGGTAGACGCGGACCTCCTCATTGCCGCGGACGCTCATCACGCCGCCGCCCCAGCTGCTGCCCGGCACCTGGTGGAAGACCTGCCAGCGGTCGAGGCCGAGGAAGTTCGGAGCCGTCCACACCGCGAGGTAGGTGCCGAGGTGCGTGATGAAGTCCCGCTCCGGGCCGAACGCCAGCCGGCGGGTGGTGGAGTGCAGGCCGTCCGCGCCGACGACGAGGTCGAACGTCCGGACCGTCCCGCTCTGGAAGATCACCCGCACGCCGCCGGCGTCCTGCTCCAGCCCGGCGATCGAGTCGCCGAACAGGTACTCGACGCCGCCACCGGCCGCGCCACCGGCCGCGTCCACGAGGGTCCGCGCCAGGTCGTCGCGCAGGATCTCGATGTCGGGGCTGCCCAGGTCACCACCGGTGATCGTGTGCTCCTCGCTGCGGTACAGCTCGGCGCCGTCCCCGTCCACCATCGACATTCCGCGCATCTCGACGCGCTGGGCACGGATCCGCTCCAGCACGCCCATCCGCTCGGCGACCTCCAGCGCCGGCCCGCGCACGTCGACCGCCTGCCCGCCGGCCCGCAGCCCCGGCGACACCTCCACGACCGTCACGGCGAACCCGTACCGCTTCAGCCAGTACGCCAGCGCGGGCCCGCCGACGCTCGCACCCGAGACGAGAACGGTGGTGTTCCTCATGTCGACTCCCTGTTCAGCCGGGCGGGACGTGTTTCCCGCGCCAGGAAGAGACTCGCCGCTCCCACTGACCGACCCCGCACCACCCGCTGACCGTCCCGCAGGCGGCCCGCACGCCGGCGGTCAGCACACGGCAGAGGGTGCCGGTCATGCCTCAAAGTGTGCTTGGCTGCTGATGCAGACCAAGGTGCGGGGAGGAAGACCGGTGATCGCTCGTTCGGATGCTGAGGCCGCGGCGCGGCGGGTCGCGGGGCGCGTTCGCCGCACGCCGGTCATCGAGGTGGAGCCGGGACCGGCGGGGCGGATGTGGCTGAAGCTCGAACTGGTCCAGCACACCGGGTCGTTCAAGGCGCGGGGCGCGTTCAACCACGTCCTCGCCGCGCGGGACGAGGGGCGCTTGCCGGACGCGGGCGTCGTGGCGCCCTCCGGCGGCAACGCGGGCCTCGCCTTCGCCTACGCGGCGGCGGAGGCGGGCGTGCCCGCCGAGGTGTTCGTCCCGGAGACGGCGCCCGCGGTGAAGGTGGCCCGGCTGCGCGCGCTCGGCGCCACGGTCGTCCAGGTCGGGACCCGGTACGCCGAGGCGCAGGACGCCGCCACCAAGCGCGCCGCCGACACCGGGGCGCTGTTCTGCCACGCCTACGACCTGCCCGAGGTCTGCGCCGGGCAGGGGACGCTGGGCCTGGAGATCCTGGAGCAGACCGGCGGCGAGGTCGACACCGTCCTGATCGCGGTCGGCGGCGGCGGCCTGATGGCGGGCGTCGCCACGGCCCTGGAGGGCACCGCGCGGGTCGTGGGCGTGGAGCCCGAGACGATCCCGACGCTGGAGCGCGCCCTGCACGCCGGACGCCCCGTGGACGTGGACGTCTCCGGCATCGCCGCCGACTCCCTCGGCGCGACCCGGCTCGGCGGCATCGCGTTCTCGGTCGCGTCCCGCACCGGCGTGCGCCCCGTCCTCGTGCCCGACGAGGCGATCATCGAGGCCCGCCGGCACCTGTGGGCCGAGTACCGCCTGGCCGTCGAGCACGGCACCGCCGCCGCGCTCGCCGCCCTGCGCACCGGCGCCTACCGCCCGGCCCCGGACGAGCGCGTGATGGTCGTCCTCTGCGGCGCCAACACCGACCCGTCCGACCTGGCCTGACCGCGACAACCGCCGGTCATGGAGCGGCGGCGAGGTGGGCGGACAGGTGGGTCGACAGGGCGCGGGCCTCGCGGACGACGTTGGACGACCCCTTGCGCGCGGCCAGGCTCTCTAGTTCGGGAATGGGGCCGTGGGCGCCGGACCAGCGGGCGGTCTTGAGGCCCAGAGCCAGCAGGCGGTCGAGGGAGTTCACGGGGCGTTCGCCCGGCTCGGGGCACAAGACGGGCAGGGCGGCGGCGATCACCTCCCACACCTGGCGGTAGGCGCCGGCCTCCGCCGCGTGGTCGAGTGCCTCGGCGATCCGTACCGGGCGGATCTCGCCGTCGCTCATGAGTCGCCCGATGTGGCGGCCGAGCGCGGCGGCGGGCAGGTCGCCGCGGGCGGCCATGGTCCGCAGCGTCTCGTTCGCCCGCCCGCTGCGCCGTTCGGCGAGCTGGCGCGCCAGGAAGTGCGCGATGGCCTCGGCGAACGGCCCATCCCCCGGAGTCAGCTCGACGAGTTCACCGACCCGCAGCCCCTCGCCGTAGTAGCTCCCCCCGGGCAGCAGGTGCGGCAGGACGTGTGCGGCGACGACCTCGGGATGGGAGGGCAGCAGATGCGGCCAGGCGTGCCGGTGCCAGAGGCGGTCCTCGGAGGCGGACCTGGGCGGGACCGCGAGCACCGCGTCGATCAGCGGGAGCCCCGTCGGCCGGACGGTGATCACCGGCTCGGGCCGCCCGTGCTCCAGGAAGCGCATCGACACCTCCGGGGCGGGCAACCCGCCCTCGGCCAGCCAGTGCGCGGCGACGCGTCCGGAGGGCGAGGTCAGCGCGGCAGCGCGGCGAACGGTCTTCCGGCCGATTCCGCGCGGCAGCCGCAGCAGGGCCTGCTGGAGGTCGGCGGGACCGGGCTCGGCGCCGGCGGCCTCGAGAGTCTCCAGCCGCGCCACGAAGGTGGTCGGGGCGATGTGACCGGTCCGCTGGGTCGGGGTGGCGAGCAGCAGCGGCGGCGCGGTCCCGTCCACGACGGCGGCGGCGACCTCCGCGCATCGGTGCAGGTAGAGATCGTGCGGGGCCGACCCGGTCTGGAATTCCGGCAGGCGGTGGCGCCAGTTCGCGGGCACCGGCGCCGAGCCGGTCAGCAGGCGTCCGGCCGCGATGAGCCATTGCTGCGGCCAGTACCACGGCCCCCGCCGCTCCAGCTCGGGGAAGAGATCCGGCCGGGCGGCGCCCGCGAGCGCGGCGCGCACGTCGCCGGGGTTCTCGTGGTAGAGCCGGACGAACGCGTCGAGGACCGGTTCGATGGCCGGCCCGTGGAGGCTGAAGGAGGCGAGCGCCTCCGCGAGTTCCGCCGGCCGTGTGATCGGCGGCGGGAGCGAGGGGAGCCGCTCGGGGGTCGGGGGCGCGGCGAGGGCGGGCGGCGGGTCGTCGTCCGGTTCGGGGTCGGCCACGGTGCCGCCGAAGCGGGCGGCGGCTCTCGCGCCGAGGTCGGGCGCGAGCAGCGGGACGGCGTCGGCGAGCACGGCCGTGTCCACGCCCTCCGGGAGCTTGAGCGCGATCTTGACCGCGCGCTCCTGAACGGTGTACGACTCGTGCGCGAACGCCCTGGCGAGGGCGGCGGCGCAGTCGCCGGCGAGTTCGGGCTTCGCCCTTAGGGTCTTCCGCAACCACGTCAGCCCCGTGTTCACGAGTCCCGACTCCGCGCGGAAGAGCACCCCGTCCAGCGCCTCCACGACGTGCTGCGACGGCAGCTCCGCGGGCTCGGTCAGCAGGCCGAGCGCGAGGTCGGCGACCGGGCCGGGCGCGGCGGGCAGCAGCCGGACGTAGTCGTGGGCGTGGTCGAGGATCTCGCGTTCCCGCGCGGCCGGGTCGGCCGGCATGAGCAGGCCGTGCAGGCGGACGAAGAACCGCAGGTCGAGGACCGTCCCGCCGCGCAGGAACCGGCGGACGCAGCCGTCCAGCAGCAGCCGGCGGTCGACCGCGCCCCGGTCGGCGAGCGTCGGCAGCGTCCGCAGCCAGGACGAGTTGTCGCGCAGTTCCCGGCCGACGCCCTCGGCCTCGAAGACGCGCGGCAGCAGGAACGGCAGCAGCGGGTCCTTCGCGCGGGGCGGCGCGGACGACACCCAGCCGACGACGAGCGGATCGTGGTCGGGCGGTTCGATGCCCGTCTCGGCGAGCAGCGCCAAGACGAGGTCGAGCCCGATGTGCCGGGGGCCGCGCAGCCGGACCGTCAGCCGCCGCGCGAGGTCGGCGAGCCAGGCGTCGTCGCGGTCGTCCCACAGCTCGATCAGCAGGTCGGTGTCGGCATGGCCGCCCGACCAGCGGGAGTTGAACTCGCGCCGGGTCAGCCACGCCGCGACGGCGGAGGCGCCGCCCAGCGCGACGGCGCCCGCCGCCCGGAAGGTGGGCGCGAAGTCGTCGATGTCCTCCCACGGTTCGCGGCGGGCCCGGACGGTCTTGACGTGGCCCGGCAGCGCCCTGGCGACCGCGCGCCGCCCGGCGTCGTCCAGGCCGCGGACGGCGTCCGCGACCGCGTCGGGATCCCGCTCGTCGATGAGAGCCGCGATCTTCTCCCAGGCGGCGGTGTCAGGCATCTCGGTCGCGCTCGGCATGCCCGGGACACTAGGCGCCCCCTCCGACAGTCACACCGGCGATCAGCGCCGGCGGTCACGCCGACAATCACAACGGCGATCGGCACCGGCGGTCACGCCGGCGATCGGCACCGGCGATCGGCGCCGGCGGTCAGCGGAGGGTGCGGGCGACCTGGAGCGGCAGCAGCCGGAACGGCTCGTCGGGGGCCGCGGTCCGCGGGGCGGGACGCGTGCCGCACAGGGCCTCGACCACGTGCGCGGCGAGCGCGCTGTCGATCGGGTCCGGGACGGGCGTGCCGTTGGCGTTGAGCTGCTGGTACTTCATCAGGTTGAGGGCGACCGACACCTGCCGCGCGCCGCCGGCGGACGTCAGCGACTGGGTGCCCGCCCCGAAGACGGCGCCGTCGTGGCCCCAGAACGTCCCGCACGGCAGGTCGAGAGAGTAGAGGCCGAGGCCGTAGTTCATCAGGACGTTGCCGTCCGCGTCCTTCACCGGGACCGTGCGCTTCATCTGCGCCAGCGCGTCCGCGCCGACGATGCGGCCGGTGAGGAGCCTGCGGTAGAAGCGGTTGAGGTCGTCCATGGTGGAGACCAGCGCGCCCGCCGTCCACGCCCAGCTCATGTTGAACACGCTGTAGTCGCGGGGCGGTTTCACCTGCTGGTACAGCGACTCGTACATCCGCGAGTGGGGCCCGTCCACCCACGGTGAGGCCGGGAAGTAGGTGTGCTTGAGCCCGGCCTTCTCGATGACGTTCCGGGTGATGTACTTCTCCGCCTTGGTCCCGGTGACCTTCTCCAGGAGCCGCCCGGCGATGACGTAGTTGGTGTTGGAGTACGACCAGCGCTCGCCCGGCATGCCGGTGCGGGGAGCGCGCAGCCCCCAGGTGATGAGCTGTTCGGGGGTGACGTCGCGGAAGCGGAACGCGTCCAGGCTCGCGGGCGACAGCTCCTTCAGCGACGGGAACGCCGCGAGGACGTAGTCACCGATCCCGCTGGTGTGGTTCAGCAGCATGCGAACGGTGATCTGCCGCCCGAGCCGCCCGGGGATGAGGCCCGGCAGGTACTGGGCGACCGGTGCGTCCAGGCTGACGGTGCCCTTCTCGACCTGCTGGAGGATCGCGGCGGCGACGAACGACTTGGTGATGCTGCCGATCCGCGTGCGCATGCCGGGGGTGACCGGGCGCCCCGTCCGCACGTCGGCGACGCCGGACGCCCCGTCCCAGGTGGTGCGGCCGTCGCGCGCCTCGGAGAACAGCCCGTACATGCCGGCGTCGTGGGTGGCGTCGAGGGTGACCCGCAGCTTGGCCGGGTCGAACGCGGTGGTCGGCGGACGCCGCACGGCCGCCGCGACCGGTGCGGACGGGGCCGCGCCCGGCCCTCCGGCACGCGCCGGGACCTGGGCCGACGCGATCGCCAGCGCCGCCGCGACGCCCGCGGCCGTCGCCATCCGCCCCAACCGCCTCGCCATCGTCCCCAGCTCTCCGCGTACGGCATGTCCAGAGAAAAGTGTCCTCGGTGATCAGCCGCTCTGTCATCCCAATACGTGAGAACTCACGGTCCGGTTCATCACAGAACCGGACCGCGCGGGCCCCCGAACGCCGGCGCGGGCGCCGGCGGGACGTCAGCCGAGCAGGTCGGCGAGGGTCTCCCGCCGGGACGGGTGGCGCAGCTTGTGCATGCCCTTCGACTCGATCTGCCGGATGCGCTCGCGCGTCACCCCGTAGACCTTGCCGACCTCTTCGAGCGTCTTCGGCTCGCCGCCGGAGAGCCCGAACCGCATCGAGATCACGCCGGCCTCGCGCTCGGTGAGCGTCTCCAGCACGGCGTCGAGCTTGCCGCGCAGCATGGAGGACGCGACGACGTCGGCGGGGTCGCCGCCGTCCGGGTCCTCGATGACGTCGCCGAGCTCGCCGTCGCCGTCCTCACCGAGCGGGGTGTGCAGGGACAGCGGCTCGCGGGCCTGCCGCCGCAGCCACTCCACCTTCTCCGGGGTGACGTCCAGCTCGACGGCCAGTTCCCGCGAGGTGGGCTCGCGGCCGAGGTCCTGCATCATCCGCCGCCGGACGCGCGTCATCCGGTTCAGCACCTCGACGACGTGCACCGGGATGCGGATGGTGCGGCTCTGGTCGGCGAGCGCGCGGCTGATCGCCTGCTTGATCCACCAGACGGCGTAGGTGGAGAACTTCAGGCCCCGGCGGTACTCGAACTTCTCCACGGCGCGGATCAGCCCGAGGTTGCCCTCCTGGACGAGGTCGTTCAGCTGCAGGCCGTGGCCCATGTAGCGCTTGGCGAGCGACACGACCAGCCGCAGGTTGGCCTCGACCATGTGCTGCTTGGCGCGGGCTCCGTCGACGGCGATCCACTCCAGGTCCTCCTTGTCCTGGAGGCTGAGGTCGTCGCCGAGGGTCTGCAGGCGCTCGCGGGCGAACAGGCCGGCCTCGATGCGCTTGGCCAGGTCGACCTCCTGCTCGGCGGTGAGCAGCGCGGTGCGCCCGATGCGGGACAGGTAGTCCTTCATCGGGTCGACGAGGTTCACGGTGGCGCGGGGGTACGCGCTCGGCGCGTGGCTGGCGTTCAGGGCGGTGTCCTTTGCTCGTCCGGCCGGGGGAGGGAACGGGGTCACGCGATCTCGGTACCCGCCTGCCCCGCGACATAAACTTAGAACGACCCTATAATTAGGTCAAGAATAAACTTAGGTCGAACTATGTCATGATGGCCGCATGGGACTGCGGGAGATGAAGAAGCAGCAGACGAGGCAGAACATCTCGGACCAGGCGACGCGCCTCTTCCTGCGGCACGGCTTCGACCGGGTCACGATCGCCGACGTCGCGGCCGCGGCACAGGTCGCGAAGATGACCGTCACGAACTACTTCCCGCGCAAGGAGGACCTCGCACTCGATCTGCACGAGGAGTTCGTCGGCGGCCTCGCCCGCACCGTCGCCGGCCGCGCGCCCGGCGAGTCGGCGCTCGCCGCGCTCCGCCGCGCCCTGCTGGACGCCGTCCACCGGCACGATCAGGTCATCGGCTTCGCCGGCCCCGACTTCGCCCGCATGATCACCGAGAGCCCGGCGCTGGTCTCCCGGCTCCGCGAGTTCCACGAGGAGCGCGAGGACGCCCTGGCCGCCGTCCTCGCCCGGGAGACCGCCGCCGGCCCGGACGACCCGCTCCCCCGCCTGGTCGCCGCCCAGTTCGGCGCGGTCCACCGCGTCCTGTTCCAGGAGACCCTGCGCCGCACCCTGGACAACGAGCCGCCGGACGAGATAGCCGCCGTCCTCACCAAGTCCGCCCGGACGGCCTTCGACCTCCTGTCCCCGGCGCTCAACGACTACGCGGTCCGCTGACACGCCGGACCGGAGGCAGGGAGAGGCAGGGAGAGGCAGGGAGAGACGGACGCGGGGTCTTGCGGCGCCCCCCGGACGCCGCAAGACCCCGCCGGGTCGTGCTCAGCCCTCCTGGATGACCAGGAGCAGGTCGCCGGCCTGGACCGGGGTGGCCCCGGGGACGGCCAGCCGGGCGACCGTCCCGGCGACCGGGGCGGTGATGGCGGCCTCCATCTTCATGGCCTCGATCGTGGCCACCACATCGCCGGCGGCGACCTGGTCGCCCTTGGCTGCGCGCAGGGTCACCGAGCCGTCGAACGGTGCGGCGACGTGGCCGGGCTCGGACGGGTCGGCGCGCTCGACTGGCGGCGCGTCCGACGCCACGGACTTGTCGCGCACCGACAGGGTGCGGAGCTGGCCGTTCACCGAGCAGATGACCTGCCGGACGCCCGCCTCGTCGACGGCGCCGACCGCCTCCAGCCCGGCGAGCACGCGGACGCCCGGTTCGAGGTCGAACGCGACCTCGTGCCCGGTGCGGAGCCCGTAGAGGAACGGGCCGGTGGGCAGGACGGAGAGGTCGCCGTAGGCGGCGCGGGCCTCGCGGTAGTCCTTCGCGGGGCCGGGGAAGAGCAGGCGGTCGAGGGTGTCGCGGACCTCCGGCCCGGCCAGGGCCTTCTCCTCGGCGCCGTCCAGTTCCGCCCTGGCGGGGGTGTACTGGCGCCCCGCGAGGGCCTTGGTGCGGAACGGCTCGGGCCAGCCGCCGGGCGGGTCGCCCAGCTCGCCGTTGAGGAACCCGGTGACGCTGTCGGGGATGTCGTAGCGGTCCGGGTTCTCGGCGAAGTCGCCGGGGTCGGCGCCCGCCGCGACGAGGTGCAGGGCCAGGTCGCCGACGACCTTGCTGGACGGCGTCACCTTCACGAGCCGCCCGAGGATCGCGTCGGCCGCCGCGTAGCAGCGCTCGATCTCCTCGAAGCGGTCGCCGAGGCCGAGCGCGACCGCCTGCTGCCGCAGGTTGGACAGCTGCCCGCCCGGGATCTCGTGCCGGTAGACGCGTCCGGTCGGCGACGGGAGCCCCATCTCGAACGGCGCGTACAGCCTGCGGACGGCCTCCCAGTACGGCTCCATCGCGGTGAGCGCGCCGAGGTCGAGCCCGGTGGCGTGGCCGGTGAAGTCGGTCGCGGCCACGATCGCCTGGAGCGGCGGCTGGCTCGTGGTGCCCGAGAGCGGCGCGGCGGCCCCGTCCACCGCGTCGACACCTGCTTCGATGGCGGCGATGTAGGTGCCGATCTGCCCGCCGGCCGTGTCGTGGGTGTGGAGGTGGACGGGCAGGTCGAAACGCTCGCGCAGAGCCTTGACGAGTGTGCGCGCGGCGGGTGCGCGGAGCAGGCCGGCCATGTCCTTGACGCACAGGATGTGGACGCCCGCCTCGACCAGTTCCTCCGCGAGCCGCAGGTAGTAGTCGAGCGTGTAGAGGTTCTCGTCCGGGGACGAGAGGTCGCCGGTATAGCAGAGCGTCCCCTCCACCAGCGCGTGGGTCTGGAGCGCGGCGTCGATGGCCGGACGCATGCGCTCCACGTCGTTCAGCGCGTCGAACACCCGGAAGATGTCGACGCCCGTACTGGCGGCCTCCTTGACGAAGGCGCGCGCCACCGAGTCGGGGTACGGCGTGTAGCCGACGGTGTTGCGCCCGCGCAGGAGCATCTGGATGCACAGGTTCGGGGCGGCCTCGCGGATCGCGGCCAGCCTGTCCCAGGGCGACTCGCCGAGGAAGCGGAGCGCGACGTCGTACGTCGCGCCGCCCCACGCCTCGATGGACAGCAGCTGCGGTGTCATGCGGGCCAGGTAGGGCGCGGCCGTCAGCAGGTCGTAGGTGCGTACTCGCGTCGCGAGGAGCGACTGGTGCGCGTCCCGGAAGGTGGTGTCGGTGACGGCCAGGGCGTCCTGGGCGCGGAGCCGCTCGGCGAACGCCCGCGCGCCGAGGGCCAGGAGCCGGTCGCGCGACCCCTCCGGGAACGGGCCGTCCAGGTCGAGCGGCGGCAGCTTCGTCGCCGGGTCCAGGTCGGTCGGCGCGTCGCCGTGCGGCTTGTTGACGGTCACGTCCGCCAGGTACCGGACGAGCCGGGTCGCGCGGTCGCCGCTCGACCGGGCCGTCAGCAGCTCCGGGTGGTCGGCGATGTAGGACGTCGTGACGCCGCCCGCGCGGAAGTCCGGCTCGTCCAGCAGCGCCTGCAGGAACGGGATGTTCGACGCGACCCCGCGGATGCGGAACTCGGCGACGGCCCGGCGCGCCCGCCGCACCGCCTCCTCGAACGTCCGGCCGCGGCAGGTCAGCTTGACCAGCAGCGAGTCGAAGTGCGGGGACACGATCGCGCCGCCGTAGGCGGTGCCGGTGTCGAGCCGCACCCCGGCGCCGCCCGGCGACCGGTACGCCGAGATCTTCCCGGTGTCGGGGCGGAAGCCGTTCGCCGGGTCCTCGGTGGTGATGCGGCACTGGACGGCGAAGCCGCTCACGGTCACGTTCTCCTGCGCGATGCCGAGGTCGGCGAGGGTCTCGCCGCCCGCGATGCGCAGCTGGCCCTGCACCAGGTCGATGCCGGTGACCTCCTCGGTCACGGTGTGCTCGACCTGGATGCGCGGGTTCATCTCGATGAACACGTGCTCGCCGCGCTCGTCCACGAGGAACTCGACGGTGCCCGCGTTCTCGTAGCCGATCTCGCGGGCGAACTTCACGGCGTCCTCGCACAGCCGCGCGGCGACGGCCGGGTCCAGCCGGGGCGCGGGCGCGATCTCGACGACCTTCTGGTGGCGGCGCTGCACCGAGCAGTCGCGCTCGCGCAGGTGGACCATGTGCCCGGCGCCGTCCGCGAGGACCTGCACCTCGATGTGGCGGGGCCGGTCGACCGCCTGCTCCAGGAACACCGTCGGGTCGCCGAACGCGCTCTCGGCCTCGCGGCGCGCCGTGTCGACGGCGGCCTCCAGGTCCTCGCGGTGGTCGACGCGGCGCAGCCCGCGCCCGCCGCCGCCGGCCGCGGCCTTCACGAACAGCGGGAACCCGACCTCGTCGGCCGTCGCCAGTTCCGCTCCCGGCGCGGGCGTCCGCGAGCGCAGCACGGGCAGGCCCGCGCGCCGCGCCGCCGCGACCGCCTCGATCTTGTTCCCGGCGAGGCTGAGCACGCGGGACGGCGGGCCGACGAACTTGATCCCGTTGCGCTCGCACGCCTCCGCCAGCTCCGGGCTCTCCGACAGGAACCCGTACCCGGGGTACACGGCGTCGGCGCCGACCCGCAGCGCGGTCTCCACGATGCCGTCGACGTCGAGGTAGGCGCGGACGGGGTGGCCGTGCGTGCCGATCTCGTACGCCTCGTCCGCCTTCTGCCGGTGCAGGGACAGCCGGTCCTCGTGCGCGTAGACGGCGACGCTGGCGATGCCGAGTTCGTAGGCCGCGCGGAAGGCGCGCACGGCGATCTCGCCCCGGTTGGCGACGAGCAGCTTTCTGATCAACGTATCTCTCCCAGGAGACGGTCGGGCGCGTCCGCCCGCGTCCGACGGCCTCCTGGGCTCCACGCTGAGCCGCTCAGGGCGGGACCAACCCGGCGGGCGAACCGAATCTTGCGATACCTACCCAGTTGAGCGGTCGGCGCAGCTTCGCAGCGTGGTCGGGATGCGTGAACAAAGCGATAGATAGCGCTTAGAGGGAAAAACGCACGATTGTTCCCATCGCGGGGCGTTACCGCGCGCGTTCGCGCCAGACGCGCAGGCCGAGCAGCCCGCCGGCGATGGCGGCGCCGCCGACGAGGCCGCCGAGGAGCGCCACCGGGAGGTCGTCCAGCGCCAGGACGCCCCACGCGACGGCGACGAGGACGAGGAAGGCGATGTAGCCGACGATGAAGAGGTGGAAGCGCCCGCTCCAGAAGGCCCGCTGCGCCGGGGCCTCCGGCGGCAGGTCGACCTCCCCCTCCAGGCCGAGCATGACCGCCTTGGGCCGTTTGAAGTACTCGAAGTGGAACCAGGTGCCGCACGGCTCCCAGCCGTCCGGCGCGAGGCGCTCCGCGACGGCGGCGCGGGTGCGGGGCAGCGCGATCTCGCGGCGGTACTCCCAGCGCAGCGGGTGGTCGCCGGCCCGGCGGCTGACGAAGCGGCCGGCCGAGTCGACGCACTCGACCTCCCATCCCTCGTCGCCGTAGCGGTTCAGCACCTCGCGCTCGTGGAACGCGTCGGCCCGCCACGTCCAGGTCTCGCCCGGGTCCGGCGGGACGGCGGGGCCGGCTTCCGCGTCGGCTCCGGGGTCGGCTCGGGGGCCTTCTGCGGGGTCCCGGGCGAGCCGCGCGGCGAACTCCGCCGGCGCGCCGAACTCCCGCACCGGGTCGGTGCCGGACTCGGCCGCGAAGGCCGCCAGGTCGGCCACGGTCCGGTCGACCTCGGCCGCGGGGAGGCCGCGGCCGCGGAGCCGCTCCGCCAGTTCGTCGAAGTAGGGGTTCGTCATCGGTCGGCTCCCTGGGTGAGCATCTTCCGGACTGACTCGTCGAACTCCAGCCACAGGCCGCCCTGCTCGGCGAGCGTCCGGCGCCCGGCGCCCGTGAGGTGGTAGTAGCGGCGGCCGGGACCGCGGTCGGCGGCGCGGAACTCCGCGGCGACCAGCCCCGCCTCCTCCAGCCGGTTGAGGACGGGGTACAGCGTGCCGCCCTTGATCTGCCCGAGGCCGGCGCCCGCGAGCGTCTTGGCGATCTCGTACCCGTAGCTCTCGCCGCCGGTCAGGCTGGCGAGGACCAGCAGGTCGAGGACGCCCTTGAGCCAGCTGGCGCGGCGGTCGGCGGCCACTGCGGTCATCTCCCGTTGGTGTATCGGTTCACAAGCTAGACCGTACTGCGAGCTAGTTAGATATGCAATCTAGATAGGGGAAGCGATCGGCGCGTCCGGATCCGGACGTGAATAAAAGCGCCGATCACTCGGAATAGCGGGAAGGATCTTGCGGTTGCAACTACCGTGCGATCACCGGCCATCCGGGTAGCACCCGTCCACGATCCCTGGAGGTACCGTGCCGAGCAGCATTCCCCGCACCCGTTCCAATCGCGAACGCAAACATGTGAAGACGACGTCGCTGCGCGCCCTCGTGGTGGCGGCCCAGCTGGAACGCAACCACGCCCTGGAGGGTCCACCGGGCAAAGAGGACGGCCGGGTGGAGTCCACCTCAGAGCGGCGGACGCCCGACCCGGCCTGACAACCGCCCCGCCCGGACCGGTCTCCGTCTGACCGATCCCTGTGTGACCGATCCCTGTGTGACCGGTCTCCGTCTGGGCGCCGCAAGCCCCCGTGCATCGCACGGGGGTTTTGTCGTTCCGGCGGGTCTAGGCGGTGGCCACGTCGAAGACCGTGTGGACGGCGGCGCGCGCGCGGTCCCTCCCCACGCTCTCGACCATGGCGGCGAGGTGCTCGGCCCCGAGGACGGCCAGCAGCGCGTGCGCGGACGCTTCGCTGTCCCGGACGGCGTCGCCCATCTGGTCGAGCAGGATCACCAGGTGCCGATGCCAGAACCCGTAGGCGCCGAGGCGGTACCGCGCTCCGGGCGTGGCGGTCTCCGACATGCGCACCAGCGAGAGGTGGTCCAGCGCGTAGTCGAGGTAGGCGTCGGCGAAGGCGTGCAAACGGTCGGACGGCGCGACCGCCTCGCCCGCCTCACTCGGGCCGAGCGGGGCCGGGCCGAGCGGGGCCGGGCCGGACAGGATCGCGTCCTGCAACGCGCGTTCGCGCTGATTCAGCAGGGCCGCGGCCAGTCCCGCCCTGTCGCCGAACCGGCGGAAGAGGGTGCCCTTGCCGACGCCCGCCGCGGCGGCGACGGCGTCCATCGAGACTGACTCGACCCCGTGCCGCGCGAAGAGCCCGGCCGCCGCGTCCAGCACCTTCACACGGTTGCGCGCGGCGTCGGCCCGCTCCTTGGGCGGCGGTGTCCGCATGAGTTCGAGGTCGACGCGCCGGCCGGTCGCGGCTCCGCGCTCCATCGGCGCCTCCTCCTCGAG
Organism: Spirillospora sp. NPDC047418; assembly: GCF_040643275.1. Classification (NCBI taxonomy): domain Bacteria; kingdom Bacillati; phylum Actinomycetota; class Actinomycetes; order Streptosporangiales; family Thermomonosporaceae; genus Spirillospora; species Spirillospora sp. NPDC047418. The sequence goes on along the minus strand of NZ_JBEYTW010000003.1, from coordinate 83,263 downwards.
TCAACCGGACTATAGTCCTATTCGGCCGCGGGCGGGGATGGCGGCGCGGGTCGCGGAGACTGGAGATCATGTACGGCGTGGAGCGCCTACGATCGTGTGCCCATAGTCTTGCCGGAACAGTCTTGCCAAAGGTGTGCGGACGAGGCGCTAACGACGGGGAGCGAGTGGTGTGACGGACAGGACGATGCCGGACGCCCTTCCACTGCGGTCGGGGGACCCGACCGAGCTGGGCGGATACGAGATCCTCGGCCGCCTCGGCGAGGGCGGCCAGGGCGCGGTCTTCCTCGGCCGGAAGGCCGGCGAGACCGGGCCGGTCCGCACCGCCGACCACGTCGCCGTCAAACTGCTGCACGGCGGGCTCGCCGGCGACGAGGCCGCCCGCGCCCGCTTCGTCCGCGAACTGGAGGTCGCCAAGCGCGTCGCGCGGTTCTGCACCGCGCAGGTGCTCGACGCGGACGTCGCGGGCGACCAGCCCTACATCGTCAGCGAGTACGTGCCCGGCCTGTCCCTGCACCACGTCGTGCGGTCGGAGGGCCCGCGCACGGGCGGCGCGCTGGAACGGCTCGCCGTCAGCACCCTGACCGCGCTCACGGCGATCCACCAGGCCGGGATCGTCCACCGCGACTTCAAGCCGCACAACGTGGTGATGGGGCCGGACGGCCCGCGCGTCATCGACTTCGGCGTCGCGCGCGCGCTCGGCGCGGCCGGTGAGACGCAGAACGTCGGCACGCCCGCCTACATGTCGCCCGAGCACTTCACCGGCGGCGAGGTCGGGCCCGCGTCGGACATGTTCGCCTGGGGCACGACGATGGCGTTCGCCGCGACGGGACGTCCGGCGTTCGGCAACGACGAGATGGCCACGGTCATGCACCGGATCCTCACCCTGGAGCCCGACCTCGGCGACCTGCCCGACCCGATGCGCGAACTCGTGCTGGCCAGCCTGAACAAGGAGCCCGCGCAGCGTCCCACCGCCCGCCAGGCCCAGGAGCGCCTCGTCGGCGCGGCCAGCGGCACGACCTCGGCCGGGGCTCCCGTCCCGCCGCTGCCCGCCTTCCCCGGGCTGCCGGCCGACCTCGCCCTGCCCGGCGGCGCCGGGACTCCGCACAGTTCGACGGACCCGCACGCGTCGCCGTCGGTGATGGCGGGCGCCCTGCTGCCTCCCGACCACGTCACGGACCCGTCCGGCATCAGGCACAGGACCGCTCCGCAGCCGCCGCCCTACGACGCGATGACCCCGCCTCCCGGCGACATGCACGAGGGGACGCCGGGCGGGATGCACGGCGGGATGCACGGCGGGATGCACGGTGCGCCTCCGGCGATTCCGCCCGTCTCGCCCGTTCCGTCCGGGCCGTCGCGGCCGCACGGGCCGGGCGGCCGGAAGCGCGGGCGCCTGTTCGTGCCGATCGCGGCCGCGGCGGCCGTCGCGGTCGTCCTGGCGGGCGGCGCGGCCTGGGCCGCGACCCGGGGCGGCGGCGACAAGGGCCACGACCCGCAGGTCGCGGCCCCGGACCAGAGCCACGGCGCGCAGGGCGGCGCCGGAACCGCGGACGGCTCGGGCAACGCGGCGGAGAACCCGGCCAAGAAGAAGACCGGGCAGCCGCAGAACGGCAAGAGCGGAGCACCGGCGTCCCCCGGCGCGTCCAAGAAGCCGGGGGCACCGCAGCAGCCGAGCGGAACGAAGCCCACGCAGGGAACAGGTGGCGGCGGGGGCGGAGGCACCACGCCCGTCCAGGAGCCCGCCAACAAGTACACCCCGAAGCAGGCGTGCAACAGCGGCGGACACGGGAGCGGCTACTACGTGCAGCGTTCGCTGAGCGTCTCCGGCGGCGTGGCCTACCTGCTCTACAACAGCTCCGGCTACAACTGCGCGGTCACCATGAAGACGAAGAACGTCGGCAAGTCGTCACCGGTCTCGGTGTGGATCCAGAAGCAGGGCGGCGGCTCCATCGCCGACAGCGGATCGTTCGCCTGGTACGCGGGACCCGTGTACGTGAAGGCTCCCGGGGCGTGCGTCAGGTTCGGCGGCAACGGCCGCAGCGCACCCTACGGCAACTGCGGGTAAGTCCCGCCGATCCCCGGGCCTGCCGGGACAAAGCGAAAGGCCACCCTCGCGCCTGTGGGGTGGCCTCTTGTTCTCGGTTGGCGGGTTGTGTCCGGTGGGGTCGTGCCCGGCGGGAGTCCGCTGGGCTGGATTCTGCCGGGCGAGATTCTGCCGGGCGGACGGGCCGACGTTCGATGTTCCGGAGCCGACCCGCCGCCGTTCACCTTGTTCGGCGGTTTCCGATGGTTCAGTTGTGGGAGGCGATGAGATGGTCGAAATCGCCGTCCTTGGCTCCAAGGATCAGCGCCTCGATCTCGGGGCGGGTGTAGATCAGGGCGGGACCGTCGGGATGGCGGGAGTTCCGCATCGCCACCCGCCCACCGGGCAGTTCGGCGATTTCCACACAGTTCCCCTGGGAGTTGCTTCGCCGGGACTTCAGCCACCGCGCTCCGGAGAGTTCGGCGGCGGGCATCCCGTTGTCGTAATCGGTTTGGAGCATCATGTCTCTCTGAGAAGATCACCGAGAAGCTCGACGGTGCGCTCCGGGGTCGCACTGTCGACGCACAGGCGTTCCATCGCCTGCAGATAGGTGTCGACGTCGTCGCGCTTGTCCAGGTACATCGCGCCGGTGAGGTTCTCGACGTAAACCACGTCCGGCAGGTCCTGCTCGGGAAAGCGCAGGATGGTGAAGGCCCCACCCTCGGCGGCGTGGCCGCCGAACCTGAACGGCATGATCTGGATGGTGACGTTGGGCAGCTTGGACATCTCGATGAGGTGTTCGAACTGGCCCCGCATCACCTCCGGACCGCCGATCGGACGGCGGAGCGCACCCTCGTCCACCACGGCCCACAGCCGCGGGGCGTCCGGGCCGGTGAGGCGTCCCTGACGCTGCATGCGCAGTTCCACGCGCTGGTCGATCTCGTGTTCGGCGGCTCCGGCGTTGCCCAGGCGGATCACCGCACGCGCATACCCCTCCGACTGCAGCAGTCCCGGGACGAACTGCAGTTCATACGTGCGGATCAGCGCCGCCGACTCCTCCAGGCCCACATAGGTCTGGAACCAGCCGGGGAGCACGTCGTTGTACCGGTGCCACCAACCGGGGGTGTTGGCCTCCCGCGCAAGCTGCAGCAGCGCCTCGCGTTCCGTCTTGTCGCTGACGCCGTACAACGTGAGCAGGTCGTCCACGTCGCGTTCCTTGAAGCTGACGCGTCCGAGCTCCAGGCGGCTGATCTTCGACTCCGACGCACGGATGACGTAGCCGGCCTCCTGACGGGTCACTCCCCGCTGCTCGCGCAAACGGCGCAGCTGGGACCCGAGCAGGATCCGACGGACCGTCGACCCGCTTCCCGGCGTCTCTGGAGTCACGCCCAACCTCCCGGCTATTCGGCGGACAGCGAACCTAGTGTGCCACTGGGCTGAGTGTCCTGCGGTTACCTCCGTTCACCCGGTCGCGATCCGCGTCGCCCCACACCCTCACAACGCGGATGCACGTGCATTGGGCCTTGCATTCGCACGCTACGATGCGCAGGATAACGCACGAGACTTCCAAGCCACGGCTGCACAACGAGATCACTCTGCGGGGTCCGGTGGAATGACGTCACGCCACGCGCACGACGACACGCGGTGGGAGCTCGGCCCCTTCGCGGGGCCGGCCGACCCACGGGACCACGCTGGGCGCTCCACGCCCGTCCCGGAGTCGGTGGACCTGCCGCCGCGGCTGGACACGGCCGTCACGGCGCTGACCCGGCCGCGCGGCGGTGCCGTGTCGTTCACCGTGGCGCCCGATCCGGAATCGGTCACCGCGGCCCGCCACTTCGCCCTCAGCCGGCTCGCCGAATGGAACCTCCCCGAACTCGCCGACGACGTCGGCCTCGTCGTCTCCGAACTCGTCACCAACGCGCTGCGGCACAGCGGAGGGGTGAACTCCGGCGGGCGGCCGGGCGTCGACGTGCACCGCGAGGGCGTGTACGGCGACCCGGCCGACCCGCTGGGCTCCGCCCCGTCCGCGATCAGGCTGCGGCTCGGGCACGAGGCCCCGTGGCTGCTCTGCGGGATCATCGACGCCAGCTGCGCCGCGCCGCGCCGCAAGGAACCCGACTACATCGCCGAGACGGGACGCGGGCTGCACCTCGTCGAGTCCTTCAGCGTCCGGTGGGGATGGCGCGCACTGCACCAGGGCAAGGTGGTGTGGGCGCTGTTCCGTTCCGCTTGAACGGGGTGCGCCTGAACGGGGTGCGCTTGACCAGAGGGCGTAACGGAGCGCCGCAAGGGTAACTATCCATTTCCCCTGCGGGCACCTCCGATGGGCCCGACGAGACGAAAGGAGCACCGGTGGACTTCGCCGTCGAGCACCGCGTCGAGAAGGGCCTCACGGTCGTCAAGATCAGCGGTGAGATCGACGTCTTCACCAGCCCCCGGCTGCGGGAGGCGCTGCTCGACATCATCGACAACGGCGGCACGCACCTCGTCATCGACCTCGGCGAGGTGACGTTCCTCGACTCCACGGGCCTCGGCGTGCTGGTCGGCATCTACCACCGGCTCCGCGCGCGCGACGGCTCGATGTCGTTCATGGGAGTGAACGACCGGGTGCGCCGGGTCTTCCACGTCACCCAGCTCACCAAGATCTTCGTCCTGCACCGCTCCCTGGAGGACGCGATCGCGGCCCACGAGTCCGCCGCCCCCTGACCCCTGCTCCCCGACCCCTGACGCTCCCCCTCCCTCTGACACCAACCCGCTCCCGCCCCGGCACCCGCGCCGCCGACACCCCCGCCCAAGCTCCCTTTTGCCCCTGCTCGTCCTGCTTTGCCGATGGAGTTATCCACAGGTCGGCGTGGAGGCGCCCGCGGCGGGGTGCAGCCGGTACGGTGAGACCGAGATCAAGCCCGCCGCCCGGGCAGGTCCCGCCGACGCGCGCGGTGCTGTCCGCCGGGGAACCATCGAACGGACGGGAGCGCTCCGTGGCAGAACAGCCGCTGCATGAGCACACGCTCGGCAATGGCCTGCGCGTGGTGGTCTGCGAGGACCACGTCGTACCACTGGCCGCCGTGAACATCTGGTTTGGGGTGGGCTCGCGGCACGAGCGGTCCGGCCGGACCGGCCTCGCCCACCTCTTCGAGCACCTGATGTTCCAGGGCTCGGCGAACGTCGCCGAAGGCGAGCACGCCGCGCTGCTGGAGAGCGCGGGCGCCGCCTTCAACGCCAGCACCTCCTTCGAGCGCACGAACTACTACGAGACGGTGCCGGTCAGCCATCTGGAGCTCGCGCTCTGGCTGGAGGCCGACCGCATGGGCACGCTGCCCGCCGCGCTCACCCAGGCCAACCTCGACAACCAGCGCGACGTCGTGAAGAACGAGCGCCGCCAGCGCTACGACAACCAGCCCTACGGGACGGCGTTCGAGCGGCTCTGCGCGCTGACGTTCCCCGCGGGCCACCCGTACGCGCACACCCCGATCGGCTCCATGGAGGACCTGGACGCCACCACCCTCGAAGACTGCACCGACTTCTTCGCCACCTGGTACGCGCCGGGCAACGCCGTCCTGTCCGTCGTCGGCGACGTCGACCCGGCCGCGACCATCGAGGCGGTGGAGCGCTACTTCGGCGGCATCCCCGCCGGGCCGCGCAAGCCCGCCGCCCGTCCCGGCGAGCTGGGGCCGCTGGCCGGCGTCCGCGAGGAGACGCTGACCGAGGACGTCCCCTCCCCCGCCTACTTCGCGATGTTCACGCTGCCGGCCGACGGCGGCGACGACGTCGAGGCCGCCGAGCTCGCGGTCGAGATCCTCGGCGGCGGCTCCGGCTCCCGCCTCTACGACCGGATGGTGCGCCGCGACCAGATCGCCACCGAGGTCTGGGCGGGCGTGACCCGGCTCGCCTCCGGCCAGTCCCTGGCGATCGTCGACGCCATCGGGCCGGAACCGGACAAGATCGCCGCCGTGCTGGACGAGGAGCTCGAGCGGTTCGCCGCCGAGGGCCCGTCCGCCGACGAGACGGCCCGCGCCACCGCGCAGGCCGAGCGCGGCTTCCTGGAGCAGACCGAGACGGTGACCGGCCTCGCCAACGCACTGTCGCAGAACGCCACCCAGTTCGACGACCCGGCCCGGGTCTTCACCGCCCCCGGGCGCGCCGCCGCCGTCACCGGGGACGCGATCAAGCAGATGGCGGGCCACTGGCTCGCCCCGGGCGGCCGCACCGCCCTGACCTACGGAGGCACCTCGTGAGCAGCGGCCTGGCACTGCAGCCCCGTCCCGTCCCCGGCCCCGTCCCGGCCTGGGCGTTCCCGGCCGGCACCGAGGGCCGCGTCCCGGCCGGCCCGGCGACGCTGCGCTGCGACCTGCCCGGCCGCCGGCTCGCCGCGGTCCGGCTCGTGCTGAACGCCGGCGCGGGCCGCGAGCCCGCCGAACTGGACGGCGTCGCGACCCTCACCGCGCACGCCCTGATGGAGGGCACCGAGCCGGGCGGCGGCACCGCGCTCACCGCCGCGTTCGAACGCCTCGGCGCCAGCTTCTACGCGCACGCCGACCTGACCGCGCTGCGGATCGCCCTCGACGTCCCCACCTCCCGCCTCGGCGCCGCCCTCGACCTGTTCTCCGCGGTCGTCCGCCGCCCGGCGCTCGACGACGCGGACGTGCGGCGGCTCGTCCGCGAACGCCTGGAGGAGATCGCCCAGGAGGACGCCGACCCCGGCTCGCGCGCCATGCGCGAACTGCGCGCGGTGATGTTCCCGTCCGAGGCCCGCGCGTCCCGTCCGACGGGCGGCACCCGCACCTCGGTCGGCGCGCTGCAGGGCTCCGACATCCGTGCCTTCTACGGCTCGGCGGTCCCCGCCGAGGCCACCGCGGTGGTGGCCGGCGACCTCTCCGGCACCGACGCCGACGCGGCGCTCACGGCGGCCCTGCGGTCCTGGGCGGCGACCGGCGAGCCGCTGCCCACCGCCGACCGCGTCCTGCCCGAGTCGGCGGCCCGCATCGTCGTCGTCGACCGTCCCGGCTCCGTGCAGACCTACCTCAGCTTCGGGCACGGCGTCCCCGACCGCTCGCACCACGACTGGCCGTCCCTGACGGTCGCGGCCCACGTCCTCGGCGGCGGCCTCACGTCCCGGCTGAACTCCGTGCTGCGCGAGGAGAAGGGCTACACCTACGGCATGCGGGCCGGCCTGCTCCGCATGCGGCACTGCGGCCTGTTCATCGCCCAGGGCTCCGTCCACACCGAGGTCACCGCCGACGCCGTCGCCGACGCGCTGACCGAACTGCGCGGCGTCGTGTCCCGCGGCATCGACGCGGAGGAGCACGGCATGTCCGTCCGCGCCCTCGCCGACCGGGCACCGGCCGAGTACGAGACGGCCCGCGCCGTCGCCGCCGAACTGGCCGACGCGTCCGCGAACGGCCTCGGCACCGGCTACCCGAGCGCCTACCTGGCCGCCGTCCGCGCCTCGACCCCCGACGGCGTGGCCCACGCCTACCGCAAGCACGTCGACCCGGAAGCCCTGACCGTCATTGCCGTAGGCGACGCCGCCCAGATCCGCGAGCCTCTGGAAAAGCTCGGCTACGCGACCGTCACCGTCACCACCAAGGAATCCTGACCCGAGAAACGGCCCCGCGGGGCCTGCCCACCGGCAGCCCCCGCGGACCGCCAGCCACCCCCACCCTCACCAAAACGCACCCCGCACCCACCTCGCGCCCCGCACCCACCCCACCGTTTGGGTGGTCTGGTCGGCCGTCGTTGTGAGGGGGGCTTCGCCGGCGGCGTGATGGTGGGGCCCAAGCGGGCCCGTTGGTGAGTGTTCTGTGGGAAAAGGGGCGGGTTTCGGCTCGTGGCGTGAACCGATGGCATGGTGAAGTAGGTCTTACTTGTGCGGGCCGAGGAACGCGGCCTAGGTTGCGGCGGTCTGACTTGCGCGGGGAGGACGTCCTCGCGGGCGGGAGAAGGGAACGGCCGGTGTCCTACGGGCAGATGGCGGGAGGCGGGCCGTCCGTCGACACGATCCTCGCGGAGCCGAACTGCAAGCCCGGCGGGGTCGTGGCGGGCAAGGTGCATCTGCGCGGCGGCCCCGGCCCCGTGGAGATCCGGCACGTGACGCTGGCGCTGATGCCGCGCATGCAGAACGGCTACGGCGGCGAGACCGCCGGCCCGGAGGTGTACCGGGGCGCCCTCACCCGCGGTTTCCGGCTGGACGCCGCGCAGCAGCGCGACCTGGCGTTCTCCATCCCGCTGCCGTACGAGCTGCCGTTCACGACGGTCCTCGGCCACGAGCTGCCCGGCTTCACGATCGGGATGTGCACCGAGGTGGACGCGGCCGGCCAGCCCGACCCCGGCGACATCGACCCGATCTCGGTGGAGCCGCTGGAGTCCCAGCAGTGGGTGCTCGCCTCGATCGCGCGGCTCGGCTTCCAGGTCGCGAACGTGACGTTCGAGGAGTCGAAGCTGCGCGGCGTCGCCCAGCAGCTGCCGTTCCACCAGGAGATCCACCTCAACCCGCCGACGGCGTACCAGGGCCGGATCGACAAGGTCGGGCTGAGCTTCGTCGCCAGCCCCCGCAGCATGGCCTTCGTCCTGCGCGCCGAGGACCGCGACGCCCCGCGCGACGAGTCGTTCGGCGTGTTCCAGGTCGCGCACGCCGAAGCCGCCGAGACCGACTGGAACGCCAAGATCGGCGCATGGCTGGAGGCCGCCGCGGCGCTGCCGCGCTCGTCCGCCGGGCAGGACCGGGCGCCGCTCCCGCCGCCCGGCGGCGCGACGCCCTTCCCTCCCCCGCCGCCGTCGCCGGGCGAGCCCCCGGCGTCCTACGGGCAGCCGGGCAACGCCCAGTTCCCGCCGCCGGCACCCGCCCCCGGCGACGCGCCCGCCCCCGCGTACTCGGCGGACCCGGGCCTCGGCTACCCCGGCGGCCCAGCCCCCGCCTACCCGGGCGCCCCTCCCGCGAACGCGCCCATGCCGGGCCACGGCACCCCCGCGCCACTGGGCCAACCCGCGAACTCCCCCATGCCCGGCCACGGCGCTGCACCGCTGCCGGGCGGTGCCCCAGTCTCCGGCCACGCCACTCCGCCGCCGGCGAACTTCCCGCCCGGCGCCTTCCCGCCTCCCGGCGGGCCGCCGGGAGGCGGCCACCCCTCGCACGGGGCCACGCCGCCCGGCGGCTTCGGCCATGGCGCGCCGCCACCGGCTCCGGGCCACGCTCCCTACGGATCGACGCCCCCACCCGCACTCGGCCACACCAGTCCACCGCCACCGTCACCGGCTCCGGGCGAGGCGCCGTACGGATCGACGCCCCCGCCGGCGCCCGGCCACACCACCCCGCCGCCTCCGCCGGGCCAGTTCCCGTACGGGGCCACGCCGCCACCGGCACCCGGCGGCATGTCCACACCCGGCCACGGCGGCCCGCCACCTGTACCCGGTGGCCCACCACCCGCGCCCGGTGGCCCGCCGCCCGCGCCCGGACATGTTCCGCACGGCGCCGTCCCTCCGGCTCCCGTGCCCGGCGGGCCGTATCCTCCGGCGCCCGGCCACGCCGGGCCGCCGCCGCCCGCTCCGTCCGGCCCGGCGGGCTACCCGCCCGCGCCGGCGCACGGCCATCCCGGGCCGCCGCCCGCGCACGTCCACCACGGCCCGCCCCACTACCACGGGCATCCCCGGTACGGCCACCCCGGCATCGCCGCGGCCGGCCTGGTCGGCGGCGCCGCGGTGGCCGGTGTCGCCGGAGGCATGGCGATCGGCGCCATGGGCGACGCGGTCGGCCAGGCCGCGAACGTGGCCGGCTACGTCGCCGGCGCCCCGGTGGACGCCTTCGGCAACGTCGTCGCCGGATACGCCGGGAATGTCGCCGGCGGCATGATCGCGGACGCGGCCGGCGGCGTTGCCGGGGACGTCGCGGGCGATGTGGCCGGGGAGATCGCCGGCGGCGCCGCCGAGGTCCTCGGCGGCCTGCTGGGGGGCCTCTTCGGCTGACCGCCCCGTGCCCTGGCCGACGGCGGGAAATGCGGGACCATTCGGACGAGATGCGCCGCGTCCTCGTCCAATCCGGCCACGGCTGGTTATCGTCGAGAGCGCAGCCCGCTTCCCGAGGAGCCACATGACCACCGTGATCCTGGTTCTGCTCTGCCTCGCGATCGCCGGACGCGAGCTCTACCTGGCATCCGACAAACGGCTCCCCCGCGCCCAGGAGGACCTGCGCATCCTGCAGGACCGGCTGGACCGGCTCGCCCGCGACCACCAGGACCTCAAGACCGTGGTGGACAACGCCACGGAGCCGGCCGGCATCCCGATCCCGGCCCAGCCGGAGGAGCCGCCCGCCGCCGTCCTGGAAAAGCTCGACTCCGTCACCGGACGGGTCGAGCGGCTGGAGAAGCAGTTCGGCGACCTCTCCGATGAACTGGCCGGCATCGACCTCGACCGCGACGCCCAGCGCGCCCTCGCCCGCTCCCTCGACGCCGTGGAGCAGGACGTCCTGGATCTGCACCGCGAGATGCTCGACCGGCTGGACCGCGAGGAGGGCGTCGTCACCGGCGTCCTGCTCAGCGAGGAGGGCGAGGGCGAGGCGCTGCTCGCCGAGGCGTACGAGAAGTGCGCGGCCGAGTGCGGGCTGCGCGTCCGCATCCGCGACCAGCGGTCCGCACAGGCCACCGGCACCTACTGGGGCACCGTCTACCACATGTCGGGACGGCGGCCCGACGTCCTCGCCGAGGACCTGTTCTCCTACGTGCGCGGCCTCTACGACCCGCAGGACGCGTCCGCCGTCAACACGCTGCTGACCGAACTGGCGTCGCTGCGCGGCGGCGGCATCGCCCAGTTCGGGCCGTTCGTCGCGGTCAGCACGCAGAGCGCGCTGCTCTGCGGCGTGCTCCCGGACGAGGAGAGCACGCCGCCGGAACCGTGGCAGCTCGTCGACCACATCCGCGAACTGCCCGCCGACCGGCAGCGCGACCTGACCTGGCTGCGCTCCGACGACTGATCACGGCCGGACGAACCGGAGCACACCGTCCTCGTCCACGCCGAACGCCAGCAGGCACCGCGGGACCCGCGCCGCGTCGATCTGCAGGCACAGCCCGAGCCGCAGATCAGGGTCGACGAACACGACCCGCCGCAGCGCCCGCAGGGCCCGCCGCACCCGCGCCCGCTCCGGTTCGCGCAGCGTCCCGGCGACGACCCGGCCCGCGTACCGCGACAGCGCCGCCGAGTCCAGCACCCGTACGCCCGCCTGCGTGAGGTTCGCGACGATCACGACGCCGCTGTCGTCGTCCTCTGTCCCGGACGGCCCCGGCAGCGCCCCCTCCCCCGGCAGGTCGCGCGGCGCCCTCGGCCCGCCCACCGCCCGGTGGTAGCGCAGCGGATCGAGCGTGTCGATGACGAACGCCCCCGCGTAGGGCCTGGACGCACGCGCCGGACCCGTCCGCGCCCGCGGCGCCCGCACGGTGCGCACGCCGAAATGGGCGCTGAGGTCGAACACCATCCCGGCGTCGTCCGTCCACACCGGGACGCCAAGCTTCGCCGCCGCCCTCCGGTCGAGCACGTCCATCGCCACATCGCTCCGCCGCGCCAGCGCCGCCGCGATCCCCATCCCGGGGAACGCGCCCTCCAGCACCGCGAGCATCGCCCGCCACGTCGCCCCGCCGACGAACTCGCCGACGAACCCGTCCACCATGCCCCTGCGCCGCCCCGGGTCCCCGATGACCCCAGCCCGCGGCACATCGACCCCCGCCCCCGCCGGCGGCCCAGCCGCCAGCCCCTTCCCAGGCAAGAACGGCTCGTCGTTTGTCGGCGGTGGGCCTGTGGCAGGGGGTGGCTCCTGCGGTCTCCACGACGGCTCGGGTTCAGGCGGTGTGGGGCGATCAGTGGGCGACTCGCCCTGCGTGGCGTGGGGTGGCGTGGGGGCGGACGGTACCGGGCGTTCGGCAGGCGAGTCGTGCGGTGCCCAGGGCTGGCGTGGACGTGGAGGTGTCGCGCCCGCCGACTGCGGTGATGTTCCCGCTGGTTTCGCGGGGTCCGAGGGCGGTTCGGGCGTGGGGGCGGACGGTCTCGGGCGTCCGGCGGGCGAGTCGTGCGGTGCCCAGGGCTGGCGTGGGCGTGGGGGTGTCGCGCCCGCCGACTGCGGTGATGTTCCCGCTGGCTTCGGGGGGGCCAAGGACGGTTCGGGCGTGGGGGCCGCGTCGTGGCGCTGCCACACCGGCGGCTCGTCCGGCGGTGGGTGGCCCGCAGATGCGCCGGTCTGTGATGTTTCCTGGCCCGCGGCAGGGGCGCTCGGCGTCCAGGGTTGTGTGGAGCCGCTTGGCCGCGGCTCCTGCGGGCCCTGCTCGGGCTGGGGCGCCGGGCGGTCTGTGAGCGGGGTCCACGGTGCCGTGGGCGGCGTTGATTCTGGCGGCTGTGGCACTGCGGGCGAGGTTGACGGGCGGCCTGCGGAGTTGTCCGGCTCCCACTGCGGCCCCGACGGTGTCGGTCTCGCCGGGTGGGGCGGCGGCGACTGCGGTGGGGATGCCCGGCGTTCTGTGGAAGCCGGCTTCCATGGCGACGTCGGACCCGGCGGTTGCGAAGCCTCGGGCGCGGTTGGTGGGTGCCTTGTGGGGTTGTGGGGGGTCCACGGTGGTGTGGGCGGGGTTGATCCCGAGGGCTGCCACTTCTCGGGGGCGGTCGGGGGCCGGGAGTGGCGGGGGGCCGGCGGCCTCGGCGGTGGGGGCTGCTCTGGTCCAGGGGCTGGACGGTCCGCGGGGCCCGCAGGGGGCTGCGGCGCTCGTGCCGGGCGGGGCGTCTCCGGTGTGCTCGCCTCGGGGGGCGTCCAGGGCGGCCTGGTCGGCTCGGGGCCGTCGGGCGGGACCGGGTGGGGGGTCCAGTCGGACGTGCTCCTGCCCGCCACGTGGACGTCGCCCGGGTGGGGAGGTTCGACCTCCGGGGGCGGATGGTCCTCGGGTTCGGGGCTGGGGCGGTCACGCGGGCCGAATCTCACGGTGTCGATCCTGCGCTCCATTCAAGATCATCGGCAAGGTGGGGCGCCGAAGAGGGCCGTGCACAGGGCTTGCGGGTCGTCGTCGGTGGCGAGGACCGGTCCCGGGGCCGGGCGGAGGCGGACGGGCACCTCGCGGTGGGACGGGTCCGCGGTGCCCTGGGCGGCGGCGATGTCCCGGAGGCCGACGGAGACGGTCCCGGGGATGTCGGCGGTCAGCGCGTCGACCGGGAGTTCGTCCAGCCAGAGGTCCAGGACGCGGTGCGCCAGGCCGTTCAGGAGGCGGCCCCAGGGTTCGACGAGGCCGGCCGGGACGTCCTCCGTCTGCAGTTCGGGCAGGCCGAACCGGGCGAGGCCCTTGGTGGTGACGAAGAAGCCGCCCGGGCCGGACGTGTGCGGCAGGAGCATCCAGTCGGTGAGCCGGAAGTCGCCCAGCGAGCGCAGCAGGTGGGACGGCGCCAGGACCTGCGGAGTGAAGACGTCGATCACCGGGGCGTGCGCGATCGCGCCGAGGGCGCCGGCGACGGCGCGGGACGCCAGTTCGTGGGCGGGCGGGCGGCCCGGCCGGTAGGCGGCGCGGACGGCGATCACGTGGGCCGCGGACGAGATCGCCTCCAGGTCGGGCGCGGCGGCGCCGTAGGCGGCGAGGAGGTCGCCGGGCAGCGGCGGGAAGTCGGCGGCGGGCCGCTGGTCGAGGGTCGTCATCGGGCTGCCGAGCATGCCGAGCACGAGGTCGCGCAGCGGCGGCGAGGTGTGCCGCGCCACGTGCTCGCGGGCGAGGGCGACCGGGTCGGTGAGCGGCTCGGCGAGCGCCACGGCGTAGGTCCCGAAGAGGGTCTCCGGAACGGGCAGCGTCAGATGTTCACCCAAACTCGTCCCCCGCGGGTAGCCGGCACCCTTCGATCAGAGCCGATGGGGACGCCGGAGAGTACCTGGCGGCAACGGAACATTTACCTCCCGAACCGGCGAGGCGGGCCCACGATCAGCGCGGCAGCCGCTGCTCCACCCACACGATCTTGCCCGCGGCGGTGCGGTGCGTCCCCCAGCGGGCGGCGAGGTGCTGGACGAGCTGGAGCCCGCGCCCCGACTCGTCGGTGGCGTCGGAGTGCCGCAGGTGCGGCAGGTCGGCGCCGTCGTCGTGCACCTCGCAGAGCAGCGTCCGCCCCTTGATCAGCCGGACGCCGAGGGACCCGGCGCCGTGCACGAGGGCGTTGGTGACGAGTTCGCTGACGAGCAGCTGCGCGGTGTCGGCGAGGCCGGGCAGGCCCCAGCCGGCGAGCCGGGCGGCGACCTGCGCGCGGATCCACGGGACGCTGTCGGGCACGGGTTCCAGCTCCCAGGTGGCGGCCTCGTCCCGGGGGATGCCGTCGAACCCGACCGCGACGATGGCGATGTCGTCGGCGGCGGTGTCCGCGGCGAGCGTGTCGAGCAGGTCGTCGCAGGTGCCGTCGAGGTCGGCGGACGCCCCGGCGAGCCGGGCGCGCAGCGCCTCCAGGCCCTCCTCGATGTCGCGGCCGCGGCGTTCGAGGAGCCCGTCGGTGCACAGCAGGAGCTGGGACCCGTCCTCGACCTTGACCTCCATCGTCTCGAACGGCTCGCCGCCCACCCCGATGGGCACGCCCGGCGGGACGGGCAGCACCCGGCTCTCGCCGTCCGCCGCGACGAGGACGGGCGGGACGTGCCCCGCGTTGGCGAACGTGCACCGCCGCTCGACCGGGTCGTACACCGCGTACAGGCAGGTGGCGAGGTAGTCCTCGCCGAGCCGGCGGGCGAGCCCGTCGAGCTGGCGCAGCAGCCGGTCGGGCCGCATGTCCTCGGTGGCGAGGGTGCGCACGGCGGTGCGCATCTGCCCCATGATCGCGGCGGCGGTGAGGCCGTGCCCCATCACGTCCCCGACGACGATGCCGAGCCGGCAGCCGGGCAGCGGGATGGCGTCGAACCAGTCGCCGCCGACCTGCGCGGCCTGCTCGGCGGGCCGGTAGCGGTAGCGGACGCGGGCGCCGGCGACGTCCGGCGGGTCGTCGGGCAGCATGCTGCGCTGCAGTTCCTCGGCGACCTGGACCTCGCGCCGGTACAGCCGCCCGTTGTCGATGCACAGCGCGGCACGGCGGGCGAGTTCGCCGACCATGGCGAGGTCGAGCTCGTCGAACCAGGGCCGGTCGGACTTGCGCAGCAGCTTGAACGTGCCGAGCACCCGCCCGCGCGCGATCAGCGGGGCGATCAGCAGCGCCCGCCCGGTGAACAGCGGGCGCAGGTCGCGGTCGCCGAACGCGGCGGCGAGCCGGGCGGCCTGCACCGGGCTGACCCGCCGGATGTGCACCGGCCGCCCGGTCCGCATGGCCTGGACGAACGGCGTCCCGGACGGCAGGAACAGCGCCTCGCCCTCGGGGACGGCCTCGTCCCACCGGCCGTGCTCGTCGTTGTGGGCGACGGCGACGCGGCGCATCAGCGTCGTCTCGTCGACCTCGTCGGCGGGCGGGGCCGAGTCGGCGACGACGCCTTCGAGCAGTTCGACGGCGGCGAAGTCGGCGAGCCGCGGGACGAGGACCTCGGCGAGCGTCCGGGCGGCCTGCAGGTGATCGAGCGAGCTGCCGATCTGCTGCCCGGCCTCGCTGAGGTAGGCGAGGGGCTCCAGCGTCTCGGGGGCGCCCCGCGGCAGCGGCCGGGACCGGCGGGCCCGCGCGGTCCGCGGCGGCGGGACGGCCGGGACCCCGCCGGTGCGCGGCACGATCGGCAGCCGGATCGTCAGCCCGAGCGAGACGGCCGGGCAGCCGAGGCCGAGCACCCGGGAGGTGATCCGCTCGGACGCGGCCGGGTCGAGCGCGGGCAGCAGCCCGGCGAGCCGGCCGGCGAACGAGGTGGCGGGCGCGTCGGAGCCGTCCCCGGCCGGGGCGGTGAGCGCGGGCTCGACCCGCAGCAGCCGGCCGGTGGGCCGGCGGACCGCGGTGCCCGCCCCGGCGGGTCCGTCGGGCGGGGCGAGCTGCAGGTCGCCGATGGTGACGCCGAGCCCGTCGCGGCGGAGCCGGCGCAGGTCGGCGGCCAGCGCCAGCACGCTGATCCCGTGCTCGCCGGGCGCCCGCTCGATCGGGTAGACCCACCAGCCGACCTCGGCCGGTTCGCCGTTGTCGGCGCGCGGCAGGGTGCAGGCGCCGCACCACACGTGCCCGAAGCTCTCCGGCTCGAAGACGCCGCGGTGCTCGCGGGGCAGCCGCAGCAGCGCGGCGGGCGGGCGGCCGAGGGCGCGGGGCGGTCCGACGCCGAACAGCTCGGCGGCGGTCTCGTCCCAGTGGCTGATCCGCCCCCGCCCGTTCAGGGTGATGGCTGCCATGCTCGCCACGCCCAGCAAGTCCGCGATGACCATGTGGTCCCCCTCCCGGGCGAGCTACACCCGAAGTCCCCGGCGACACGCGGTAAAGGGGACGTTACCCAATGTGAGGCGATCGCGCCCGAGACTCCGCGTAAACGCACCGTGGAGTCCGGCGCGGGGAATAACGTGCGCGGGCTGCGTGCTCTACGGCATTCGGCCGAGCGGTTCGGCCGACACGCCGCGGGGTGTGATGAGCAACACCGGGGTCAAGGCAACCTTTTGGACCCTTCCAGGCGTCTTACATAGCAGGAAGACCACCGGCGGGTGGTAAGGCGCTCGATCAGGCAAGGCCCGCGACGTCCCGGAGAACGGGGTCGCCCTGGCCGCTCACCGATCCCGCGCACGACCCCTCGGCTCACGCTCCATGCGAGGCCGAGTTCCATCCCGAACCCGCCGGGAACGGTGGCACGTACCACTCGACGGGGGGCGGCTTCGTCCGCCCGGTCCGCGCGTGCCCCCGACCACGCGCCATGCAACCGGCCCCTTCACCGGGGGCACTACCAACGGGGAGCGACGATGACCGCTGTCACCGCGCCTGTCCGCGACACCGGCCGCGACGCCAGCCGCAACACCGCCGTCCACAGCACCGCCGGCCACAAGACCTCCGGCCGGAAGACCACCGGCCGCAAGACCGACCGCGACACCAGGAGCATCACGACCATCGAGAGCACCCGGCGCTACGAGCGCGACGTCCTGCCCCTCGCCGACCCGCTCTACGCCAGCGCCGTCCGGATGACCCGCAACACCGCGGACGCCGAGGACCTCGTCCAGGAGACCCTCGCCAAGGCCTACGTGAACTTCCACCAGTTCCAGGAGGGCACGAACCTCAAGGCGTGGCTGCACCGGATCCTCACCAACAACTTCATCAACACCTACCGCAAGAAGCAGCGCGAGCCCCAGCGCGCCGGCTCCGAGGAGCTGGAGGAGTGGCAGCTCGCGCAGACCGAGGCCTCCTCGGCGGGCTTCCGCTCCGCCGAGTCCGAGGCGCTGGACCGCATCCCCGACTCCGAGGTGATCGCCGCGCTGCGCGCCCTGCCGAAGGACTTCCGGGACGCCGTCTACCTCGCCGACGTGGAGGGCTACCCCTACAAGGAGATCGCGCGGATGATGGGCACCCCCATCGGCACGGTCATGTCCCGTCTGCACCGCGGCCGCAAGCAGCTCCGCGAGTCCCTCGCCGACCACCGCCGCGCCGCGCACATCCTGGCCGCGTAACGCGCCGAGCGCATCGCTTCCCCCATCGCGATCCCGCAGTTGCCCCGTGACTGCGGGATCGTCCCCTTTCACCCGTGATTTCCCGTGCGATTCCCTGTGCGATTCCCTGCACGTTCCGTGGTCGATCAGTTACCATGAGCTTTGCCCCGCGTGACCGCATCGGTCCCCGAGACCCGCCTGCCGACGGCTTCAGGTGGCGGGAAGCATGCGAAACGGTGACCGAAGCCGGAACGGCCCGCATAGGCACGGCGACTGCGGGTAGGCCGCGCACACGGGCTGCGCGAGCCGCCGGCGATTCGGGAGGATGTGCGCGCGATGCCACCAAGGGTCAGCGACGTGATGACGGCGGCACCCCTGTCCCTGCCGCTGGACGCGACGCTGTACGAGGCGGCCCGCGTGATGCGGGACGAGGGGATCGGCGATGTCCTGGTCACTTTCGCCGGACGCCTGTGCGGTGTGGTGACCGACCGCGACATCGTGGTCCGCGCGGTCGCCGAGAGCCGCGACACGTCGCTGACGCCTCTCGGCGACGTGTGCACGGCGGAGCTGACGACCGTCCATCCGGACGACGACACCGGGACCGCGGCGCGGCTGATGTGCGAGCAGGCGGTCCGGCGGCTGCCCGTCGTGGACGCCGAGCAGCGTCCGGTGGGCATCGTGTCCATCGGCGACCTCGCGGTGGCCGACGGCGAGACCGGGCCGCTCCGGGAGATCAGCAAGGCGCCGCCCAACAACTAGCACCGCCACGAGGTACCGCCGATGAACCACCAGGGACGCGGAGCGGGCGGCAACCCGCCGCAGCCGTCCGGCCAGGATATTCTCGGAGGGGTGACGCCCACCGAAACGGTTCTGACCGACCAGCTGGCGCTGGAGATCGCCCGCCTCGGCATGGTCGGGGAGTCCTCCGATGTCGGCACCCTGCACCGGGTGACCGAACTGGCCGCGCGGGCCGTCCCCGGCTGCGCGGGCGCCGCGAGCGTGCGGTGGGCGCTGCCCAGGGCCGTCGCGGGCGCCGGCTGGGCCGTCCCCGGGACCGTCCCGCCGCTGGACGACGCCGCCGAGACCTCCGTGGACGCCGGGGCGACGGAGGAGCCGCGCCCGGAGCCGCTGGCGACCGCGGCGAGCCACCCCGATCTCGCCGAGGTCACCGACCGGCAGCTGTCCCGCGGGCACGGGCCGGTCTTCGACGTGGTGCGCGGGCGCCGGGTGCTGACCTCCGACGACATCCTCGCCGAGACCCGCTGGCCCGAGTCGATGTCGGACATGCTGCGCCGGGGGGTGCGCTGCTTCACCACGACCCCGCACGTGAACCCGCCCGTCCTCGTCACGCTGACGCTGTACGGGGTGACGCCGAAGTCGCTCGGCCACGGCCGGCACGCGCTCGCGTCGCTGCTGATCGCGCAGGGCACCGCCGCCGTGTCCAACAGCCAGCAGTACGACGACGTGCACCGGACCGCCGTCCAGCTGCAGGAGGCGGTCGAGGCGCGCGCGATCGTCGACCAGGCGAAGGGCATTCTCATGCACGCGCTGGGGTGCGACGCCGACGAGGCTTTCACCGAGATGCGCCGCATCTCGCAGACGCGTCATGTGAAGCTGACCGCTCTCGCGCAGCGTATCGTCGGTCAGCAGGGCATTCCTTAAGCCGCGCTTACAGACGCATGCCGGTGTTGCGAATAGGCTGCCGGAAGCGGCCCCGCGGATCGTGGCCCGACCCGGTCCGGGCGGGAGCCGAGCTGGTTCCACCGTGTGACGCGGATGAGAGGGAGACCAGATGCACGATCAGCCCGACCAGCTCGAACCCGAGTCCCTGCTGCGGGAGATCTCGGACCTCGAAGGACGCATCGGCGAGCTGCGCCAGGCCGCCGGCATCCCGGAACCCGACCTGCGCGCCACTTTGGACGCCGCGCTGGTCGAGCTCGAGCTGGCCCTGACCGTGCTGCGCACCATGGGCGGTGAGCAGACCGGTGAGCAGGGCGGATCGGCCGCGGCGGAGAATGAGCGCCGGGTGCTGCGCACGGTCTTCCAGGACGCCCCCGTCCCGCTGTTCCTGCTGGACCGGACGACGAGCGTCCGCCGCGTCAACCGGCAGGCGGCGATGCTGCTCGGCACGTCGTCGGGGTATGTGTCCGGCAAGCAGTTCACCGCGTTCTGCGACATGGCGACCCGCGCGGCGGTGCGGTCGCAGCTGGCCGCCGTCGTCCGGTCGGGGCGGCGCCGCCGCGTCAACGTGCGCTTCCTCGGCCGCGACCATCCGGTCGACGCCGTGGTGACGCTGGCGCGGGTGTGGATCCGCGGCGAACCCGACCCGATGGTCGTGGTGGCGGCGGGCCCGACGACCACGCCCACCGACGACGGGCCCCGCAAGGACACCGGGAAGCACCAGGCGCGGGCGGCGCAGGGCGCCCCGGTCGACGACGAGGCCGTGGCCACGATCGTGCACCGGATGGACGTCCTCGCCACCGCCAGCGAACTGCTGCTCGACGAGCCGGTCTTCAACGAGACGGTGGCGGTCCGCCGCTGCGCCCGGCTGCTGGCCGCCGAGCTGGCCGACTGGGCGTTCATCGACCTGACCGGCCCGAACGGCGGACCCGGCGGGCAGCCCCAGGGCGGCATCCACGCGGCCGGCGCGCGCCCCGAGCTGCGCCGCCAGGTGGTGATGGGCCCGGAGGACGAGCACTCCGTCGAGGCCGCGCGGATGCTGGAGGAGGTCGAGCCCGCGCAGGGCACGCTCCCGCACACCGTGTTCGTCACCCGGCAGAGCGCGCTGCGGCCGCACGTGGAGAACCTCGACGTGCTCGGCGTCTGCCCGGACGGGCATCCCGTCTGCGGCAAGATCGGCGCGACCTCGGTGCTGAGCGTGCCGATCGAGGACGGCGACCGCGCCATTGGAACGATCACATTGGCGGCGAGCGGCGAGTACGGCCCGTTCGACCTGATGGACCTCGGCGTCGTGCAGCGGCTCGGCCGCTACCTGGCGCTGGTGATCCGGGCGGCGCGGCTGTACCGGCGGCGCGCCGAGGTCGCGGACACGCTGCAGGCCGGGCTGCTGCCGAAGTCGCTGCCCGCGATCCCGGGCGTGAGCGTGGCGGCCAAGTACCTGACGTCGACGCACGGCTCGGACGTGGGCGGCGACTTCTACGACGTGTTCCGCACGGAGAACGGCTGGGGGCTCGTCCTCGGCGACGTGTGCGGCAAGGGCGAGGACGCGGCGGCGGTGACGGCGACGGCGCGGCACTGCGTCCGGCTGGCCTCGCGGTGGAAGGCGTCCCCGGGGGACGTCCTCGGCATCGTGAACGAGGCGCTGCTCGACGAGGACCGGTTCGTCACGGCGGTGATGGCGGGGCTGACACTGGAGACCGAGCGGATCCTGGTCTCGCTGGGCACGGCGGGCCATCCGCCGGCGATCGTCGTGCGCGCCGACGGGGTGATCAGGTCGGCGTCCCGGGGCGGCGTCCCGCTCGGCCTGTTCGAGGACTTCGAGGCCGGCCTGGACACGATCGACCTCACCGTCGGCGACACGCTGATCCTGCACTCCGACGGGGTGCTGGAGGCGTGCGACATGACGCGGCAGGAGTTCGGCCAGGAGCGCCTGCTGGAGGCGCTCGCCGGGCACGCCGGCGACACGCCGCAGGGCATGCTGGCCGGGGTGGAGCGGGCCCTGCTGGACTTCTGCGACGGCGACCTGCGGGACGACGTCTCGATGCTCGCGCTCCGCGTGGAACCGCCCAGCCTCGACTGACCCGGATCGGCGACAGCCGGGCGGCATGAGCGAAATGTCGGGATGATGATCGTTCGCCGGGGTAGATCGGGTACATGACCGTCGACCCCGCGGACAAGCCGCGCAACGAGACCGAGCACGAGCGGCTCGACCGTCAGCTGATGGAGCTGCTGCAGGGGTTCCGGGTCGCGACGACCGGCGTGCAGGTGCTCTTCGCGTTCCTGCTGACCGTCCCGTTCTCCGCCGGTTTCGACAAGGTGGACGGCGCCGGCATGGTGCTGTTCTACCTCGCGCTGTTCGGTGCCGCGGTGGCGTCGATCTGCTTCATCTCGCCGGCGTTCCACCACCGGATCCTGTTCCGGCTCGGGCAGAAGCCCCTGCTGATCCGGCGCGCCAACCGGTACGGGATCGTGGGCGCCGGCGCGCTGGCGATCTCCATCACCTCGGCCACGATGCTGATCGTCGAGTCGCTGTCGGAGCGGACGGTCCCGATCGTCCTCACCGCCGTAGGCGTCCTCGGGCTGTGCGGATGGGTGTGGTTCGTCCAGCCGTACCTGACCCGCATGACGGCGAACGCCCGCGCGACCGAGACCGAGGACGGCTGATCGCGCGGGCGGCCCGCTCCCGCTGCGCTCGCTCCTAGTAGGCCCGGCCGAAGATGACGCGCTTGCCGTAGGCGGACGGCCCGCCGCACTTCACGCAGGCGCCGGTCTCCTCGGGCGCGTCGGCGGGGATGACGCGCGGGGTCGCGGCGGTGTCGGCCTTGATCGCGTCCTCGCACTCGGTCCCGCCGCAGTGGAACGCGCGGGCCCATCCGGTGGCGACCTGCGCGGCGAACGCGTCCCAGGAGTCGACGGCCGCGGTGTTGTCCTCGCGGAACTCCTCGGCCCTGGCCAGCAGGAACGCCTGGAAGTCGGCGAGCATCCCGGGCAGCGTCCCGGCCACCTTGTCGAGGGGGATCTGCTCCTTGCCCTGCCCCTCGACGGTGGGCAGCCGCCGGACGACGGTCGCGACGCCGCCCTCGATGTCGCGCTTGCCGAGCTCGATGCGGACCGGGACGCCGCGCATCTCCCACTCGTTGAACTTGAAGCCGGGCGACAGCTGCGGGCGGTTGTCGTCGACGTGCACGCGGACGCCCGCCGCCTTGATCGCCGCGCCCAGCCGGCGCGCCTCGGCGGCGGCCTGCTCGCCCTGCTCCTTGCGCCCGATCGGCACGATGACGACCTGGTAGGGCGCGATGTTCGGCGGCAGCACGAGGCCCTTGTCGTCCCCGTGCGTCATGATCACGCCGCCGATCATGCGGGTGCTCATCCCCCAGGACGTGGTGTGCGCGTGCGCGAGCCTGCGCTCCTCGTCCTGGTACTGGATCTCGAACGCCTTGGCGAAGTTGGTGCCGAGGTAGTGGGACGTGCCGGCCTGCAGCGCCCGGCCGTCCCGCATCATGCCCTCGATCGTGTACGTGCGGACGGCGCCGGCGAACCGCTCGCCGGGCGTCTTCTCGCCCGCCACGACGGGCATCGCGGCGAGGTCGCGGGCGACGGCGGTGTAGGCGTCCAGTGCCCACATCGTCTCGCGCATCGCGTCGTCCTCGTCGACGTGCGCGGTGTGGCCCTCCTGCCAGAGGAACTCGGTGGTGCGCAGGAACATCCGGGGCCGCATCTCCCACCGGACGACGTTCGCCCACTGGTTCAGCAGCAGCGGCAGGTCGCGGTGCGAGTCGATCCACTTGGCCATGTACTCGCCGATGACGGTCTCGGACGTGGGCCGCACGACGAGCGGCTCCTCCAGGTCCTTGCCGCCCGCGTGGGTGACGACCGCCAGTTCCGGCGAGAAGCCCTCGACGTGCTCGGCCTCGCGCTTGAGGTAGGACTCCGGGATGAACATCGGGAAGCAGGCGTTGTCGTGCCCCGCGTCCTTGATGCGTCCGTCCAGGTCGGCCTGGAGCAGCTCCCACATCCGGTACCCGTACGGTCGGATGACCATCGTCCCGCGGACCGGGCCCCGGTCGACGAGCTGGGCCTGGACGACCACCTCGTTGTACCAGGCGGAGAAATCCTCGCTCTGCGGTGTCACACCTTCTCGGCTCACGGCACACAAGGGTACTGACCGGCGGCGGTGATCAGGAACGATTGGCTAGGCTCGCGAGATGCGCCGGTCCCAGATGTTCGTGCCCACGCTCCGCGAGGACCCCGCCGAGGCGGACGCGCCGAGCCACCGGCTGCTGCTGCGCGCGGGTTTCGTCCGGCAGCTCACCGCCGGCCACTACTCGCTGCTGCCGCTGGCCGTCCGGGTCCGCTCGAAGATCATCGCGATCGTGCGCGCGGAGATGGACGCGATCGGCGCGCAGGAGATGCTGCTGCCGGCGATGCACCCGGCCGGGCCGTGGCGGAAGTCGGGCCGCTGGGAGCTCATGGGCCAGGAGATGTTCCGGCTCCGCGACCGGCGCGGCGCCGACCTGGCGCTCGGCATGACGCACGAGGAGATCTTCGCGACCGTCGCCCGGGAGCTCGGCTCGTACAAGCAGCTGCCGCAGCAGTGGTACCAGTTCCAGACGAAGTTCCGGGACGAGCCGCGCCCCAAGGGCGGCCTCATGCGGACCCGCGAGTTCACCATGAAGGACGCCTACAGCTTCGACATCGACGGCCCCGGCCTGGACGCGTCGTTCGACGCCTACCGCGCCGCCTACGCGCGGATCTTCTCCCGGCTGGGCATCCCGGCGCTGGCCTGCGAGGCGTCCAGCGGCACCATGGGCGGCTCCGGCTCGACCGAGTTCATGTGCCCGTCCGACGCCGGCGAGGACCTCGTCGCCCACTGCCCCGCCTGCGGCTACGCGGCGAACATCGAGCGCGCGACCTCCGCGCTGCCCGCCGCCGCGGACGGCCCGGGGCTCCCCGCGCCCGAACGCTTCGACACACCCGGCGTCCGCACCATCGAAGACCTGCTGGCGTACGACGCGCCGGGCGACCGGCAGGTCAAGACGCTCGTCTACGTCCTGGACGGCGCGCTCACGCTCGTGCTGCTGCGCGGCGACCACCCGCTCAACGAGCAGAAGCTCGTGGACGCGACGGGCGCCGCCGGCATCCGGCCGGCCGAACCGTCCGAGATCCAGGACGCCCTCGGCGCGCTCCCGGGCAGCCTCGGCGCGGTCGGCACGGCGCTCCCGGTCATCGCGGACGAGGCGCTCCGCGACCGCCGCGACATGTTCACCGGCGCGAACACCGACGACGTCCACCTGCGCGGCGTGGACGTCGGCCGCGACATCGACGTGGGCGCCTGGGCCGATCTGCGCGAGGTCGCCGCCGGCGAGCCCTGCGTCCGCTGCGGGTCGCCCCTGGAGATCGTGCGGGCCATCGAGGTGGGCCACATCTTCAAGCTCGGCGACCGCTACGCCCGCGCGCTGGGCGTCGAGGTCCTGGACCCGGACGGCAAACTGGTCCCGGTGATCATGGGCAGCTACGGGATCGGCGTGGAGCGCGCGATGGCCGCGATCGTCGAGACCCACAACGACGAGCGCGGCATCGTCTGGCCCGTCTCGGTGGCGCCGTTCCAGGTCACGGTCGTCCCGGCCCAGTCCGACGACGCCGAGGTGGCGCGGGCGGCCGAGGACGTCTACGCGGGCCTGTCCGCCGCGGGCGTCGAGGTCGTGATCGACGACCGCCGGGAGCGGGCGGGCGTGAAGTTCCGCGACGCCGAGCTGACCGGCATCCCGTACCGCGTCACGGTCGGCCGCCGCAGCCTGGCCGAGGGCGCGGCCGAGATCAGCGTCCGCGCGACCGGCGAGACGTCCACGGTCGCGCTGGCCGAGGTCACCGCGCACCTCGAGGCGCTGCCGGCGAAAACCGTTTGACGCTCGCGGCGTCCCTCCGGAGACTCGGAAGTTCAGCGAGGGGGAGCCGTGGGACACGTCGAAGTCGGACATATCAGCCAGGTACTGCCGGACGGCAGGCGGCTGCTGGACGACGTCTCCTTCCGCGTCGGCGACGGCGTCACGGCCGCCCTCGTCGGCCCGAACGGCGCCGGCAAGACGACCCTCCTGCGCCTGATCGCCGGGGACCTGGCGCCCCAGTCCGGGACCGTCGGGCACAGCGGCGGCATCGGCGTGATGCGCCAGTTCATCGGGAGCATGCGGGACGACTCGTCCGTCACCGACCTGCTGCTCTCCCTCGCGCCGCCGCGCGTCCGGTCGGCCGCCGAGGCCGTCGAGGCGGCCGAGCTGGCGATGATGGAACGCGACGACGAGCCCACCCAGCTCCGCTACGCCACGGCCCTGTCGGGCTGGGGCGACGCGGGCGGCTACGAGATCGAGGTGCTCTGGGACGCCTGCTGCGTCGCGGCCCTGGGCGTCTCCTACGACGGGTGCCGCTGGCGCGAGGTGCGGACCCTGTCGGGCGGTGAGCAGAAGCGGCTGGCCCTCGAAGCCCTGCTCCGCGGCCCCGACGAGGTCCTTCTCCTGGACGAGCCGGACAACTACCTGGACGTCCCCGGCAAGCGCTGGCTGGAGGAGAGACTCCGCGAGACACCGAAGACCGTCCTGCTGGTCTCCCACGACCGCGAGCTCCTCGACCGTTCCGCCGACCGCATCGTCACCGTCGAGGCGGGCCACGTCTGGGTCCACGGCGGCCGTTTCGCCACCTACGCCGCCGCGCGCCGCGACCGCAACGAGCGCCTCGAAGAACTGCGCCGCCGCTGGGACGAGGAGCACGCGAAACTGAAGGAACTCGTCAACACCCTGCGCACCAAGGCCACGGTCAACGACGGTTTCGCGTCGCGCTACCGAGCGGCCCAGACACGCCTGCGCAAGTTCGAGGAGGCGGGCCCGCCCGAGATCCCGCCCCGCGACCAGAACCTGAAGATGCGGCTGCACGGCGGCCGCACCGGCAAGCGGGCGGTGATCTGCGAGGACCTGGAGCTGACGGGCCTCATGAAGCCCTTCGACGCGGAGGTCTGGTACGGCGAACGCGTGGCGGTCCTGGGCTCCAACGGCTCCGGGAAATCCCACTTCCTGCGCCTGCTCACGGCGGTGGCCGAGGCGCTCCCCCGGGGCGCGACGCCCGTGGAACCCGTCGCGCACACCGGCGTGGCCCGGCTGGGCGCCCGCGTGGTCCCCGGCCTCTTCGCGCAGACCCACGCCCGTCCCGACCTGGCGGGCCGCACCCCGTGCGAGATCGTCATGACCGAGCACGCCCGCCTGCGCAACGCCGCCATGAGCGCCCTCGCCCGCTACGAACTGAACGTCTGCGCGGAGCAGCCCTTCGAGACGCTCTCCGGCGGCCAGCAGGCCCGCCTGCAGATCCTGCTGCTGGAACTGGGCGGCGCCACGCTCCTCCTCCTCGACGAGCCGACGGACAACCTCGACCTGGCCAGCGCCGAAGCCCTCCAGGAGGGGCTGGAGTCCTACGCGGGCACGGTCGTCGCGGTGACCCACGACCGCTGGTTCGCCCGCTCCTTCGACCGCCACCTGATCTTCGGCGCCGACGGCTCCGTCTACGAGTCGGCGGAACCCGTCTGGGACGAGACCCGGGTCGCCCGCCCCCGCTGACCGCGAGGACGTCAGAGGAGGGTGCCGCCGAGTTCGGAGGTCTTGACGACCACCAGGACGGCCAGCAGGACGAGCATGGCCGCGGCGGCGCCCGCCTGGACGAGCGCGCGGCGTTCCCGCGGCGCGTAGGCGAACGCCAGCGCGATGGCGCCGCCCGCCAGGAGGCCGCCCAGGTGCGCCTGCCACGCGGTGAACCCGGCGGAGACGACCAGCCAGATCAGCGCGAACACCACGAGCCGGTTGGCCTCGTCCATGGGGTGGCCGAGGCGGCGCATGAAGATCCAGTAGGCGGCGGTGAGCCCGAAGACGGCCCCCGACGCGCCGACCCCGTTCATGTCCGGGGCGATCAGGTAGCCGAGCACCGAGCCGCCGAGCGCGCCCAGCAGGTACAGGGCGAGGAAGCGCCACCGGCCGAGCATCTCCTCGGTCGGCCGGCCGAGCCGCCACAGCCACCACAGGTTGAAGACGATGTGCAGGAACCCGACGCCGCCCTCCGTCGGCGGCAGGTGCAGGAACGCCGACGTGATCAGCCGGTACGGCTCGCCGTAGGCGACGCCGACGGCCTCGAACCCCGGGGGTGTCAGCCCGTCGGACGCGTACAGCGCGCCGTCCGGGCCGACCAGCCCGATGCCCAGCGACCCGAACTTGTCGATCAGGTCGTCTTTCGCCAGCTCCCCCAGGTACACCAGCACGTTCAGGGCGATCAGGACGTAGGTCGCCCAGGGTGTGACGGCGACCTTGCCGCCGAAGACCGTGCGCCTCTGCCGGACGGTCCTGTTGCCCTCGCGCACGCAGTCGACGCACTGGTGGCCCACCGCCGCCGTGCGCATGCAGTCCGGGCAGATGTAGCGGTCGCACCGCGTGCAGCGCACGTACGTCTCGCGCTTGGGGTGCCGGTAGCACGCGGGGGCCTCTTGCCGCTCGCCCTGGGTCGTCGTCATGATCCAACCTCTCCGAATGGCGGGTGATCTTACCGGCGCCCGCCGACACTCCGCGGCCGACCGCCGCGCAAGGAGCCCGGCGGCCTGAAGTGGCCAGGGCGGAAGCGATGAGTTCTGCCGGTGGCGGGAGTCGGTATCGGCGGTCGAAGCATGCGCGAGGCGCTCGGAGGGAGCAGCCATGAGCGGAGTGCGGGTTCTGGTCGGGACGCGGAAGGGCGCGTTCATCCTCACCGCGGACGGGACGCGTCAGGACTGGAAGGTCGGCGGGCCCCATTTCGGCGGCTGGGAGGTCTACCACGTCGCGGGGTCGGCCGCCGACCCGTCGCGGCTGTACGCGTCGCAGTCCACCGGGTGGTTCGGGCAGCTGATCCAGCGGTCCGACGACGGCGGCGAGACGTGGCGGCCGGTGGGCGGCGAGTTCGCCTACGAGGGCGTGCCCGGCACGCACCAGTGGTACGACGGCACGCCGCGGCCGTGGGAGTTCAAGCGGGTCTGGCATCTGGAGGCGTCGCCGGCGGACCCGGACACCGTCCACGCCGGGGTCGAGGACGCCGCGCTGTTCCGGTCGGCCGACGGCGGGGCGTCCTGGCAGGAGCTGCCGGGGCTGCGCGAGCACGGGTCCGGGCCGTCCTGGCAGCCGGGCGCCGGCGGGATGTGCCTGCACACGATCGTCCGCGACCCCGTCGACGCCGCGCGCATGTACGTGGCGATCTCGGCGGCCGGCGTGTTCCGGACGGACGACGCCGGCAAGACGTGGCGGGCGATCAACCGCGGACTGCGGTCGGAGGGCATTCCCGACCCGGACGCCGAGGTCGGGCACTGCGTGCACCGCATCGCGATGCACCCGTCGCGCCCCGAGGTGCTGTTCATGCAGAAGCACTGGGACGTCATGCGCAGCGACGACGCGGGCGAGTCGTGGCACGAGATCAGCGGCGACCTGCCGAGCGACTTCGGATTCCCGATCGCGGTGCACGCCCACGAGCCCGACACCGTGTACGTCGTCCCGATCAAGAGCGACTCCGAGCACTACCCGCCGGAGGGGAGGCTGCGTGTGTACCGCAGCCGGGCCGGCGGTAACGAGTGGGAGCCGCTGACCGCCGGGCTGCCGCAGAGCCACTGCTACGTGAACGTCCTGCGGGACGCGATGGCCGTCGACTCGCTCGACTCGTGCGGCGTCTACTTCGGCACGACGGGCGGGCAGGTGTACGCGTCCGCCGACGCCGGCGACACCTGGGAGCCGATCGTCCGCGACCTGCCGGCCGTCCTGTCGGTGGAAGTCCAGACGCTGCCATGATCCGCGTCGTGCTGCCCGCGCACCTGCGGGTGCTCGCCGGGGTGCGGGGCGAGGTGGACCTGGACGTCCCCGCCCCGGTCACCCTGGGCGCCGTCCTGGACGCCCTGGAGGCGCGGTACCCGGTGCTGCGCGGGACGATCCGCGACCGCGACACCGGGCGCCGCCGCGCGTTCGTCCGCTTCTACGCCTGCGAGGAGGACCTCTCCCACGACCCGCCGGGCAGGGCGCTCCCCGAGCCGGTGGCCCGGGGCGCCGAGCCCTTCATGGTGGTCGGCGCCATGGCGGGCGGCTGACGGGATCCCCGCCGGGGCGGCCGAGCGGGGTCCCGGCGGGTCAGTCGTCTCCCCCGCCGCTGGTTCCGCTCTCCAGGATGGAGACGATGGAGAACAGCGAGAAGCAGATGCAGCCGAGTCCGACCAGGACACGGGCCGCGACGATCACCGCGGAATCGGCCGACTCGAAGAGGAACACCGAGAAGAACAGGCAGAGCAGGGCCGTACCGACCGGAATCAGCGGGACCCGGTTCGCCAGGGGGGCCGTCCGCCGCCAGACCAGCGCGAGCAGCAGCACCTTGCTGAGGATGCTCCAGCAGATGAGTCCCAGGCCGATCAGGACGCATGGCGGGGTCACCTGGGTGGACCGGGTGTGCACGCCGATGACGATCAGACCCCACAGGATGCCGATGGCGCCGAGGGCGGCGGCCGCCCCCGGCCAGAGGAGGCGCTCCCGCGGGGTGTAGGTGTTCTGGATCTGCCGCAGGATGCTGGCCACCAGCCCGATGAGGCAGCTGCAGACGAGCGCCAGGCCGATCATCACGTGCCCGGCGGTGAACCGCCCGGCCGCGGCCCCGCCGCCCCCGCCCGCCAGCAGGACCAGGGCCCACACCCAGGTGACCAGGGCCGCGAGGACCGGGAGCGCCAGCAGGGCCCGCACGGCGAGCGGGCCGAAAGGCGCCGGTGAACGCGGTGGCGATCCCTCGGGCAGCGCCGAGTTCTCGGTGATCAGGACGAACTGGGTGGAGGCCGTGGCGACGCACGAGACGCACACGCAGACCATGCCGACACCGAAGATCACGTGCCCGGCGACGAAGTCGGGCGGCGATCGCGGGCTGCCGACGCGCAGCGCGAGCCCGTACCCCACGGTGACGCCACTGACCGCGAAGCCGAACACCGGGTAGGCCAGCCGGTCCAGTGCGGTGAAACGGCCGATGAGCTGCCTGATGATCGTCGCCGCGGTGGCGAACAGGCAGAGGCAGATGGCCGCCAGGAAGATGAGCACCAGGCCCGCGACGCGCGCGTTCGGCCCCGATGAATGTGCGAGGACGTACCCGCCCAGTGCGGCTGACACGGCGCCCATGAGCACGGGTATGGCGCGGAACAGGACACTGATCTGGTAGTTCATCGAGCCCCCTGCGGGATGCCGTCGATCACGGGCGGCTGAGGTGCCGCGGGCGGCCCTCCCTCATCGAGAGTGTGTTGACAGGCATGACCGTTCTGGCCCTCTGCAATCGCGAACTAACGTTAAGTAACGGCAGTGAAGGGTTGTGTTCGCTTTATCCGCGATGCTCAGGGTCGTCCCGGGGGTCCCGGTCGGTCTGGGACGCGAGCCCTCTCCCGATTCGGGGCCCTGCCGGATAAAGTGCCCGCGTGCGGGTGGTCGTTACGGGTGCGGCGGGGTTCATCGGGAGCCATGTCGTCGACGCCTTCTCGGGCGCGGGGCATGAGGTGCTGGCCGTGGACGCGCCGGGGCGGTCGCTGGCGCCGGAGGTGGCGCGGCGGACGTGGGCGGAGGTCGCGGCGCGGCCGGGGGTCGTCGCCGCCGATGTCGATCTCGCCGTGGACGAGCTGGACGCCGTCGCGGCGGCGGACCTCGTCGTCCATCTGGCCGGGCGGCCCGGCGTGCGCGACTCGTGGGGGCCCGGACGAGCCGTCGCCGAGCGCGACAACGTGACGGCGACGCGGCGGCTCCTCGCGGCCTGCACGGGCGCGCGGCGCAGGCCGAAGGTCGTGATCGCGTCGAGCTCGTCGGTGTACGGGTCGGCGGGGCGGCGGCCGAACCGGGAGGAGGACCCGGTCAGGCCGGAGAGCCCGTACGCGGTCAGCAAGGTCGAGGTGGAGCGGCTCGCGGGCCTCGCGGCGGGCGAAGGGCTCCGCGTCGTCCTGCTCAGGTACTTCTCGGTATACGGGCCCCGGCAGCGGCCCGACATGGCGTTCCACCGGTTCGTGGAGGCGGCGCTGGACGGGCGTCCGCTGCCGGTGTTCGGCGACGGGCGCAGGTCGCGGAGCTTCACCCATGTCGGCGACGCGGTGGCGGCGACGCTCGCGGCGGCGGCCGCGGAGCTGCCGCCCGGTATCACCATCAATGTCGGCCATGGCGAGCACGTGGCCGTGCGGGACGCGATCGCGATGCTGACGGACGCCCTGGGCGTCGAGGCGGAGATCCAGCGGGAGACGCCCGTGGCCGGCGACGCCCACCGGACGTGGGCCGACACCGGGCGTGCCCGGGAGCTGCTCGGCTGGACGCCCGTGATCGGCCTCCGGGAGGGGCTCGACGACCAGATCGCCTGGCACCGGGCGCTGCGGACGCTGGAGGAGGTGCGCGTCGGATGAGGCATAGGGCGGCCTATGTCGCGTTCGACCGGTTCCCGTCCAGCAAGGGGTCGGCGGTGCACATCGCGCAGATGGCCGACGAACTGTTCGCGCACTACGGCGGCGGCCTCCTCGGCGTCATCGGCGGCGGCGACCTGCCCCGCTACCAGCGCGAGGGGACGCGGGAGATCGCGCGGTTCGACACCCCGGTCCCGAACCTCATCGACCGGGCCGAGGCGTTCTCCGGCTGGGTGGCCGACCATCTGGCGCCGCACTGGGAGACGCTGGAGGTCTGCCATGTGCGGGACCCCTGGAGCGCGCTCCCGGCGGTCGCGGACGGACGCCGCCACAAGGTCGTCTACGAGGTCAACGGCCTGCCGTCCATCGAGATGGCCCACACGTGGCCGTGGGCGGCGCCGAGCACGCTCGGCAAGATCCGCGAGCTGGAGCGGTACTGCCTGGAGCGCAGCGACGCGGTCGTGGTGCCGTCGCGGGTGATCGGCGACGCCGTCCGCGAGCGCGGCGTGGCCGAGCGCAGGATCCACCTGGTGCCCAACGGCGCCGACGTTCCAGGTGCAACCGAACGGCCCGCCGATGCGCCTGAACGGTATGTCGTCTATGTCGGCGCGACGCAGCCGTGGCAGGGCCTGGACGTGATGATGCGCGCGTTCGCCCGCCTCGCCGACCTGCCCGAGCTGCGGCTGGTGGTCTGCGCGTCCGTCCCGGAGCGCCGGGCGAAGCACGTGCGGCGGCTCGCCGAGCGGCTCGGGGTCGCCGACCGGGTCGACTGGCGGTTCGCGCTGCCGCACCACGAGGTCGCCGCGTGGCTGGCGCACGCGCAGGCGTCCCTCGCCCCGCTGACCGGCTGCGCCCGCAACCTGGACCAGGGCTGCGCGCCGCTGAAGGTGATCGAGTCGATGGCGGCGGGCGTGCCGGTCGTCGCCTCGGACCTGCCGGCGGTCCGCGAGCTGATGGCGGACGGCAGGCACGGGCGGCTCGTCCCGGCCGACCGTCCCGCCGAGCTGGCCCGGGCCGTCCGCGTCCTGCTGGAGTACCCGGCGGAGGCCGCCGCGATGGGGCGCCGGGGCCGCGAGCACATCGAGGAGAGCCTGACCTGGGCGCGGTCGCGCGCCCGGCTGGCCGAGGTCTACCGGACGCTGGATCGATAGGACGGACAGGTGGTACGTCATGTTCTGGCGTAAGCAGAAGGCCGCCATCGAGCGGTTCCATCCGCTGCACAGGGCGCTCACGCTGGAGAAGGGGATCTCGGTCTCGCTGCGGCGGGACGACTGGGAGCCGGTGATCGCGAGCCTCGCGGGGCACGGCACGACCGTGAAGCGGCGCAGGTGGCAGCTGTCCCGGCGGGTCCCGGGCGTCCTCGTGCCGCTGCTGCGGGTGCTGGCCGCCGACATGCCGCCGGACGGGGTGCTGTCGGTCTCGGCGGACCTGCGCGGCGCCGACCTCCCCGAGAAGCGCGGGCCGCAGCACGACGTGCCCGTCCAGCGGCCGGTCATCTCGCTGAAGCAGTGGTACGCGGTGGACCCGTGGCTGCGGGTGCGCGCTGAACTGCGGGACGGCAGCGTCCTGGAACTCGTCATCACCGACCGGGTCCGCTACCGCCGGCGCAAGAAGCGCAACCCGCGCGGCAAGGTCAAGGTGAAGACCAAGACGAAGACCACCCAGCTGGTGCGGGTCACCCGGCGGCTGGGCAAGGACGCGGTCGTCCAGCGGCCCGCGTCGCCGCCGCCGCGCTGGGTGAAGGTCCAGGTCAAGCCGGGGAAGCGGACGGTGATCCGGGTGAACGGGAAGCTGCGCGGCGTGCAGGAGGGCAAGGGCATGCTCGACCGGATCCTGGACGTGTCCACGGAACCGTTCCGGTGGACGCCGCCCGGCACGGCCGCGAGGAGGGCGAAGTGAACCGCTGCACCGTCACCACCGGATTCTTCGTGCTCGGACGCTGCGGGCAGGCGGCGGTGGCGTCCTGCCCGCACTGCGCACGCCCCGTCTGCGCGGCGCACGCGGCCCCGGGCGGGATGTGCCCGGAGTGCGCGGCGGCCCGCGGGTACGGGACGCAGGACCCGCACGACCCGGCGTGGACCGGCGGCTACCGGCGCCGCTACTACCAGCGCAGCTCGCAGTCCTACAGCGACGCCGCCTGGTACTCATCGTTCGACGAGTACGACCGCGGGGCGTTCAACCCGGGCGACGACTACTCGTTCGGGGGCGACTGGGGACCGGACGGCGACACCGGCTTCGTGGACAGCTGATGTCCCGCATCCTGTGGCTCACCGAGCACTACCCGCCGAGCCAGGGCGGCATGGCGCAGTCGTGCGACCGGATCGTGCGGGGGCTGCGCGGCGCGGGCGTCGAGGTGGACGTCGTCCACCTGACCCGCCGCGCCCGCCCGTGGGGGGTGCGGCGGGAGCACGGCGGGCGGCTGGTGACCGCGCCGCTCGGCGACGACGCCGAGCACGCGCTGCGCCGGCTGTGGACGACGATCACCGCCGAGGACCTCACCGGCTACGGCCATGTGGTGGCGTTCGGCGGCGTGTACGCGATGCTCGCCGCGCCCGTCCTGTCCTCGCTGCTGGACGCGCCGCTGGTCACGCTGCTGCGCGGCAACGACATCGACGCCGGCGTGTTCTCGATACGGCGGCGCGGCGTGCTGGCGGACGCGCTGCGCGCCTCGTCCCGCGTCTGCGTCGTCGCCCGGTCGCACGCGCCGCTGGTGGCGGCGCTGGCCCCGGACGCGCCGGTGACGTTCGTCGCGAACAGCGTCGACACGGCGCAGTGGCGGATCCTGCCGTCCGAGCGGGCCGGGGGCGGTGCGTGGCGGGAGGAGAACGTCGAGCCGGGCCGCCGGACGATCGGCCTCATCGGGCAGCTCAAGGTGAAGAAGGGCGTCGGCTTCCTGCTGGACGCGCTCGCCGCCTCCGGCCACGCCGGCGCGTTCCATCTGCTGCTGGTCGGCGAGGTCGAGGAGTCCGTGCGGGAGTGGCTCGCCGGGCACGACGTCCCGCACTCGTTCCTGCCGTTCATGGAGCGCTACGACCTGCCGGCCGTCTACGCGGGCTGCGATCTCGTCGCGCTGCCGTCGTTCTACGACGGGATGCCGAACGTGGCGCTGGAGGCGGCGGCGCTGGGCGTGCCGCTGATCGCGTCCGACGGCGGCGGGCTCGCCGACCTCGTCGACGACGAGATCGGCTTCACCTTCCCCGCCGGGGACGCGCACGCCTGCCGCGCGGCGCTCGACCGGGCCGCGCGGGCGGGCGCGGCGGAGTTGGCGAAGCTCGGCGCGGCGGGCGCGGAGCGGATCCGCCGCGACTTCACCCCGGCCGCCGAGACCGCCGGGTACCTGGCCGTCCTCGACGCGGCCCGATGACCGCCCGCCGCCGGTGATCGTCTGCTACGCGGCCGGGGACGGGCTCGGCCATCTGACGCGGCTCCGGTCGGCCCTGCACACGCTCGCGCCGGCCGGGCCGGCGACCCGGCCGGTGACCGTGGTGACCGGGTCGCCGTTCGCCGGAGACCCGCGCGTCACGGGCGGCTGGGACGTCGTGGAGAGCGCGGCGGGCCTCGCCCCGGACGAGGTGATCGTGGACGCGTTCCCCGCCGGTCTCAAGGGCGAACTCACCCGCTTCCCGCCCGGGACGAGGGTCACGCACCTGGCCCGGCTGCTGCGCTGGGACGCGTACCGGCCGCTGCTCCCCGCCGACCCGCCGCGCTTCGACCGCACGTTCGTCCTGGAGCCGCTGGACCTCGCCCACGAGACCTACCTGCGCACCGTGTCGGACGAGGTCGTACCCCTGGCCCTGACCGATCCCCCGTCGGAGCCGATCGACGTGGACGGCTGGCTCGTCGTCCACAGCGGGCCCGACCTGGAGACGCTGGAACTCGTCTCCTATGCGCAGGACATGGCGTCCGCCGAAGGGGTGAGCCCGCCCATCACCCTGGTGTCACCCCAGAGGCCGCACGGTCTTCCCCCGGGCATCGCCCACCTCGACATCTACCCGGCCTGCACACCGGGCCCGGATGTCGGGCGCATCATCACCGCGGCCGGGTTCAACGCCGTCCGCCAGTACGCGCCCTGGCGCGAGCGGCACCGGATGCTGCCGTTCCCCCGCAGCCTGGACGACCAGTTCGCCCGCGCCGCCCGCGCCAGGCGGGACGGCGCCGAACGGCAAGGGGAAGGCTAGGCGGGGAGCGTGAGGTCGAACTCGATCTCGACGTCGTCGGCGAGCCGCAGCGCGCCGAAGAACGCCGAGTACGGCTTGATGCCCCAGCGGGACTGCGCCACCGTGACACCGCCCCGCACCCGGTCGCCGTCCAGGGTGGCGCCGATCCGCACCGGCTTCGTCCGGCCCATGATCGTCAGGTCGCCCTCGACGACGCCGTCCCCTACCGCCGTCGAGACGAAGGTGATCTGCGGATACCGGCCGGTGTCGAGGATCTTGCGCAGGTTCTTGGTGATGTCCGCGCGGTCGCCGCCGGACAGCGGCAGCGCGCCGCCGGTGCCCTCCCGGACCTCCAGCCCGTCCACCTCGACCGTGACCTCGGCGGACGACTCCTCCAGCGGCTCGCGAGCCGCGACCGACGCCGACCACCGGGTGGCCTCGATGGTGAGGTCGTGCCCGGCGCGCCGGCCGAGCCCGCTGCGGCCCGTGCGGAGCAGCAGCCGCCCGTCGCCGGGTCCCAGCTGAAACGTTCCCTCCATGCCCCCCACCCTGCCACCCGCGCCGCTCTAGACGCACGTCACCTTCGGCTGGGAGCGGTACTCGGTGTGGAACTTCTCGCTGCGCACCTCGCGCCCGCCGGCGTACAGCGTCCGCCAGACGTCGATCTTGAAGCCCTTCCGCCCGACCATCGGGACGCATTTGCGGCCGTGCCCGACCCCCGTCCGGTAGGGGGTGAACCCGTACCGCTCGGACGTCCGCGACCGCACGTCGTACTCGCGCTCACCCCACAGGCTCACCGTCAGCGACGAGCCCGTGTAGGCCGCCTGGATCCGCACCGGGACCTCGGTGTCGTTCTTCCAGGTGAAGTCGAGTTGCGGATAGGAGACCGCGGCCTCGCGCCCCTCCGGGTACTCCGGCATCCACATGGTGTGCGCGCGCGACTTCCGGATGTCCAGCCCGGCCCGGAACACCGCGTTGAACAGCGTCGTCGAGACCTGGCAGATGCCGCCGCCCACGTCCTTCACCAGCCGCGCCCCCATGATCGCGGGCGCGGGCACGTACCCGCGGCTCCTGGTGCGCGGCCCGACGACGTCGTTGAACGAGAACGTCGTCCCCGGCTCGACGATGTGCCCGTCCAGGATCCGGGACGCGAGCTCGATGTTGCGGACGCGCGGCTCACCCGGCTTGAAACGCGTGGTGTAGGTGCTCATCGGCCGCTGCCGCGGCACCGCGTCCCGCCGCGCAAGGACGGGACGGTCGGGGACGGCCAGCGCCGCCGACGCCCCCTGCTCGCGCGGAACCCCCAGATAGGCGCCGAGCAGGAGCCCGGTCGTCGCGAGGGCCCCCGCCACGATCGGCCACCACTGCCGGACGTACTGCCCGAGCTGCGGCTGCTCGCTCGGCCGATGACTGCGCCGACATCGGCCCGGCCGGGTCCGTCCCACGGCTCACACCCCCCAAGGTCCCCACCGGGATCCTCACGGGACCCTGCCGCGCCGCCGGGGACGACGCCCACGCCTTTACGCGAAGAAGACCGGCACCCCACCAACCGGGGTGGCGGCCTTGACCCGCGGGCCGCCCGTCATCCGGCGGCCGGGGGGCGCAACACCGCGAGGGCGCCGGTGCGCTTGCCGAACCGGACCGCCGCCGGCAGGGACGAGACCTCGCCGTCGCGGGCGAGCCGCAGCCCGCCGTCCGGGGAGACGATCTCCAGGCCGCTCGTCCGCCACTCCCGGTAGCCGGGCGTGACGTGCAGGTGCCCGGCGAGGATCGCGGCGACCGCGCGGATCCGGGGCACGCGCCGGCCGGTGGTGACCATCCGGACGTCGAGCCGCCCGTCGTCCAGCCGGCCGCGCCAGGTCGGGGCGGCGCCCCGCGACCCGAACACGCCGTTGCCGACGAACGCCAGCCACACCCGCATCGGGCGGCCGTCCACCCGCAGCTCGACCGGCTCGGAGTGCCGCAGCGTGCGGATCGCGGCGACCGCGAGCGCCGGCCACTTCCCGATCCGCTTCTCCAGCCGCTCGCGCCGGTCGACCAGCTCGGTGTAGGCGCCGAAGCTCGCGGTGTTGAGGAAGAGCCGCTCCTCGTCGCGGCCGGCTCCCCCGCCCCCGCCCCCGCCGGCGTGCAGGGGCGCGACGTAGGCGACGTCCACCCGGCCGAGCCGGCCGCTCCGGTACGCGTCGATCGCGTCCGCGGCCGACTCCACCCCGAGCGCGCGGGCGAAGTGGTCGAACGTCCCGCCGGGGACGACCAGGAGCGGGACGTCGTGCCGCAGCGCGGCCCGCGCCGCCGCGTTCACGCTGCCGTCGCCGCCGACGACCGCGAGCACGCCGGCCCGCCCGGCCGCCTCGTCGAAGACCTTGTCGACGTCGCCGTCCGGGTCCAGCCGGACGATCCGCGCGGCGGGCAGTTCGCGTTCGAGCAGGCCGAGCGTCGCCTCCGGGCTCCCCGGCAGCGAGATCCCGGAGGACGCCGCGCCGCCCGCGCCCGAGGCGGTGTTGACGACCACGACCAGGCCGCGGCCGTCGCCGGTGACCTGCGCCGGCTCGTCGGCCGGGCCGACACGGGCCACCGGCGGCCGGGCGGGCCACACCGTCCGCGTCCCGATCCCGGCGAGCGCGCCGATCCCGAGCCCGGCCAGGACGTCGCCCGGGTAGTGGGCGCCGGTGTAGACGCGGGAGAACGCCACCGCGGCGGCCGTCGCCGCGACCGGCACCGCGACCCGGCGCGGCGCCTCCAGCGCGACACCGGTCGCGAACGCCGCGGCGGACGCCGAGTGGCCGGACGGGAACGCGTGCGAGGTCGGCAGCTTCCAGCGGATCCGGATCGGCGGCACCAGGTCCACGACGGGGCGCTTGCGGCGGAACGCCTGCTTGCCGATGAGGTTCACCGCCGGGCTCGCCACCGCGACCGCGATCGAGCCGCGCAGCGCCGCGCGCCGCAGCCGGGGCCGTGCGGTGAGGCCCATCACCCCGGCCGAGGTGAACCAGAGCACGCCGTGGTCGGCGATCCGGGAGAGCCGCGGCAGGACGTACTCGAGCCCGCGCAGCCGCGCCGCCGCCACCCGGTCGAACGCCCACCGGTCGGCGCGGCCGAGCCTGCGCAGCAGCCCCGGCCGGGGCGCCGGGACCGGCTCGCGGCGGCGCGGTATGACGAATCGTGACGGCACGGTGATGCTCCGTGAGTGGTTGACCCGCATGTCCGGGGTATCCCCTGGGACGCCGACATGATTCCGTAAAGATCTCAAATCGGGGGTCACATGCGGGCGAACGTCACTCTCGACTCACCGACTGCAATAGGCTTCGCGACATGAGTCACCCGGAACGGCTCGGTTCCCCGGGTGGCGAGTCGGTCGACACGATCGCGGAGCCTTTTCACGTGAACGGGACCCTGGCCGACTACGCCGCACGACACGGGCTGAGGCAGAGCGCTGCGCGCCCCCCGCTGCGCAAGTACATCCATGATGTTTGGGCTCGCCGGAACTTCATCTGGGCGTTCGCATCCGCCAAGAACATCTCGATGTACACCGACTCGCGGCTGGGTCAGGTATGGCAGGTCCTCACACCGCTGCTCAACGCGGCCGTGTACTACCTGATCTTCGGCCTGCTGCTGAACACCAGCCGCGGCGTACCGGACTTCATCCCGTTCCTGGTGACCGGCGTCTTCCTCTTCGGCTTCACCCAGCGTTCGGTCACGGCGGGCGCCAAGTCCGTCGGCGACAACCTCTCGCTGATCCGGGCGCTGCACTTCCCGCGCGCCACGCTCCCGCTGGCGATCGCCGTCGTTGAGCTCCAGCAGCTGCTGCTCGCGCTGGTCGTGCTGTTCGCGATCGTGTTCGCGTTCGGTGAGCCGGTCAGCTTCAACATGCTGCTGTTCGTGCCCGTGGTGGCGCTGCAGCTCATGTTCAACGTCGGCATCAGCATGGTGATGGCGCGGCTCGGCGCGTTCAACCGCGACATCACCCAGCTGCTGCCGTTCGTCATGCGGACATGGCTCTACATGTCCGGTGTCATCTTCAGCCTGCCGTCGCTGATGAAGCCGGGCACGAGGCTCGCCGAGTACCCCATCCTGGGCGAGCTGCTGACGGCCAACCCGGCGTACGTGTACGTCGAGCTGAGCCGACACGTCCTCCTGGGCGAGTACCGCGAGCACGTCGAGAAGGTCTACGGGGCCGGCTCCGCAGGGCAGCTCTGGTTGTACGCCGTCATCTGGGCCGCGGTGATGCTGGTCGGCGGATTCATGTTCTTCTACCGTGCCGAGGAGCGATACGGCCGTGGCTGACACGAAGGTGCGCATGGACCCTGCCGCGAACCCCGTGCAGATCGACCCGTCCAGGGACCCGATCGTCGTCGTGGACGACCTGCACATCGTCTACCGCGTGTACGGCGCCGGCGGGAAGGGCAACGCCGCGTCGGCGTTCTCCCGCGTCCTGCGGCGCAAGCACCGTCCCTCGATGACCGAGGTCCACGCCATCAAGGGCCTGTCGTTCGTCGCCTACCGGGGCGAGGCCGTCGGGATCATCGGCACCAACGGCTCCGGCAAGTCGACGCTGCTGAAGGCGATCGCCGGGCTGCTGCCCCCGCACCGCGGCGGCGTCTACACCAACGGCCAGCCGTCCCTGCTGGGCGTGAACGCCGCCCTGATGAAGGACCTCACCGGCGAGCGCAACATCGTCCTCGGCTGCCTGGCCATGGGCATGACGCCGTCGGAGACCAAGTCCAAGTACCAGGAGATCGTGAACTTCGCCGGGCTCAAGGAGGGGTTCATCCAGTACCCGATGCGGACGTACTCGTCCGGCATGGGGGCCCGGCTCCGGTTCGCGATCGCGGCCGCCAAGACCCACGACGTGCTGCTGATCGACGAGGCCCTCGCCACCGGCGACGCCAAGTTCCGGCGCAAGTCCAAGGCCCGGATCGACGAGCTGCGCACGGACGCCGGCGCGGTGTTCCTCGTCGCCCACCAGCTCGACACGGTCAAGGACATGTGCGACCGCGTCATCTGGATCGACGA
Organism: Spirillospora sp. NPDC047418; assembly: GCF_040643275.1. Lineage (NCBI taxonomy): Bacteria > Bacillati > Actinomycetota > Actinomycetes > Streptosporangiales > Thermomonosporaceae > Spirillospora > Spirillospora sp. NPDC047418. Next base: position 42,448 of record NZ_JBEYTW010000003.1, on the reverse strand, counting down.
GGGCCGCATGCACATGGACGGCGACCCCGAAGAGGTCATCGCCGCCTACACCGAGGCCACCGGCAAGTAAAGGCCACCGGCAGGCCACCGGCGGGCGCACGCGCGTTACCGCCGGTGCTGTCGTTTCCGGTGGGGTCAGAGTGACGCAGAGTTACCGGATCGTCTCTGGATGAGGCGTCCTCGCCGATCTACCTTCGAGGGGAGACCTTCAGCGGCGAGGGAGACCCCCATGGCCGAGCAGCTGAGCAGACGCGGATTCCTGTCGTCCACGGCCGTCGCGGCGGGCGCCTACGGCGTCCTGGCGGGATGCGCCAGTGAGTCCAGCGGCCCGCAGGCGAAGAGCACCGGGAACGCCCCGAAGGAGGTGTTCACCGCCCCCGCGAAGAAGCTGAGCGGCTCGCTCAGCATCCTGATGTGGAGCCACTTCGTGCCCCGGCACGACAAGTGGTTCGACGCGTTCGTCTCCGACTGGGGCAAGAAGGTCGGGGTGGACGTCCGGGTCGACCACATCAACACCGTCGACGTCCCCCGCCGGGCCGCGTCGGAGATCCAGGCGGGACGCGGCCACGACCTCATCCAGCACATCGCGCCGTTCTCGCAGTACGAGCCGTCCGTCCTCGACATGGCGGACGTGGTGCAGGAGGCGAACCGGCGCTGGGGGCAGCAGCTGGAGCTGTGCCGCAAGTCGAGCTACAACCCCAACACCAAGAAGTTCTACGCGTACTGTCCGGGCTGGGCACCCGACCCCGGCGACTTCCGCAAGTCGATGTGGCGGAAGGTCGGCATGCCGAACGGCCCGTCGAGCTGGGACGACCTGCTGCGCGGCGCCTCGGAGATCAAGAAGCAGACGGGCGTGCCGTGCGGGATCGGGCTGTCCCCCGAGACCGACTCCAACATGGCGGCGCGGGCGCTGCTGTGGTCGTTCGGCGGGTCCGTCCAGGACCAGAACGAGCGGGTCGTGCTCGACTCGGACGCGACGGTCGCGGCCGTGGAGTACATGGCGCGGCTGTTCCAGGGGGCGGAGACCAGCGAGGTCTTCTCCTGGACGCCGGCGTCCAACAACCAGGCGCTCATCGCCGGCAAGTCGTCCTACATCCTGAACTCGATCTCGGCGTGGCGCACCGCGATGGGCACCAACCGGACGATCGGCGACGACATCTTCTTCGTGCCCGCGCTGCGCGGCCCGAAGGCGGCGATGGCGGCGCAGCACGTCATCCAGCAGTGGATCGTGCCGAAGTACGCGGGGAACGCGGACGCGGCCAAGGAGTTCCTGCTGCACTACACGGCGAACTTCGCGGCGGCGACGTACCACTCGGAGATGTACGACCTGCCGGGCTGGCCGTCGCTCGTCCCGCAGCTGAACGGCTGGCTGGACGGCGACCCGTGGGGCGCGAAACCGGCGAACAAGCTGGCGCTGCTGAAGACGGCGACGTCGTGGAGCGCGAACATCGGCTATCCGGGCCCGTCCAACCCGGCGATCGGCGAGATCTTCAACACCAACGTGCTGCCGACGATGTTCGGCCGCGCCGCCCGCGGCCAGACGTCCCCGAAGCAGGCGGTCGCCGAGGCCCGGGGCCGCGTCGACAAGATCTTCGAGAACTGGCGCGGCCGCGGCCTCGTGGGCGGCTGAGCCCGTGCGGACCGTTGAGGTGAGGGGCCTCGTCAAGAACTTCGACGGGCACGTGCGGGCGCGGCGCGGGCGGGCCGAGCACGTGCGGGCGCTGGACGGCGTCGATCTCGCGGCCGAGCCCGGCGAGTACCTGGTGCTGCTCGGGCCGTCCGGGTGCGGGAAGACGACGCTGCTGCGCACGATCGCGGGCCTGGAGCAGCCCACCGAGGGCGAGGTGCTGATCGACGGGAACGTCGTGAACGGGCTCCCGCCGCGGGTGCGGCAGATCGCGATGGTGTTCCAGTCGTACGCGCTGTACCCGCACAAGACGGTGCTGGACAACATCGTCTTCCCGTTGCGGGCCGAGGGCATGGCCCGGGACGAGCGGGAGAAGAAGGCGCGCTGGGCGGCGGAGCTGCTGGAGATCGAGCCGCTGCTGCGCCGCAAGCCGCGCCAGCTGTCGGGCGGTGAGCGGCAGCGGGTGGCGCTGGCGCGGGCGCTGGTGCGCGACCCGGCGGTGTTCCTGCTGGACGAGCCGCTGTCCAACCTCGACGCGAAGATGCGCGCGACGGCGCGGGACGAGCTGAAGCGCTTCCAGGAGCGCGTCGGCACCACCACCATCTACGTCACCCACGACCAGGCGGAGGCGATGGGGCTCGGCGACCGGATCGCGGTGCTGGAGCACGGCCGCGTCCGGCAGATCGGGACGCCGCAGGAGGTGTACGACGATCCGTCCGACACGTTCGTGGCGACGTTCATCGGGTCGCCGCCGATGAACCTGGTCGAGCGCGGCGACGTGCTGGTGGGGTTCCGCCCCGAGCACCTGCTGCCGGCCGAGATCGCCGTGTCGCCGGACCGGGTGACGATGCCGCTGCGGGTGGAGCGGATGGAGTACCTGTCCGGCGACCGGCACGTGTACGGGACGGTGACCGGGATCGGCGCGGAGACCCGCGTCATCGCCCGGCTGCCCGCCACGGTGAGCACGCCGATCGCGGCCGGCGAGACGCACGAGTTCGCGGTGCCGGCGGAGCGGCTGCGCTTCTTCGACGCCGCGGCCGGCACCCGCCGCGCCGCCGTCCCGATTCGGGGGTCTGGGGGTCGTCCCCCAGAAAGGCGGGGCCGATGACGCGGGCGCCGGCGGCTCCGGAGGCCGCCGCCGAGACCTCGCGGGCGAAGCCGGGGCTCGCCGACCGGGACGGGTTCCTCGCCTGGGCGATGCTGCTGCCGTCGGTGCTCTACATCATCGCGCTGGTCGGCGTCCCGTTCCTCCTCGCGATCGCGTTCGCGTTCTCGGACGTGACGACCGGCGACCCGTCCTTCGACTGGGTCGGGTTCCAGAACTTCGACGCGGTGTTCGCGGACGGGGTGTTCTGGCGGGCGCTCCGCAACACGCTGGTCTTCACGCTGGTGAGCATGGTGCTGATCGTCCTGTTCGGGAAGATCCTCGCCAACATCCTGGTCGCCGAGTTCCGCGGCAAGTGGTTCGTCCGGTTCCTGGTGCTGCTGCCGTGGACGACGCCGGTGGCGCTGTCGACGATCTCGTGGCTGTGGTTCCTCGACTCGATCTACTCCCCGGTCGACTGGGTGCTGCGCCACCTGGGGCTGATCGACGCGAACATCGTGTGGCTCGGGCAGCCGGGCACCGCGATGGCGTCGGTGATCGCCGTGCAGACGTGGCGGCTGACCCCGCTCGCCGCCGTGATCGTCATGGCCGGCCTCGTCGCGATCCCCCGCGACATCGACGAGGCCGCGCGGATCGACGGCGCCGGGTTCTGGCGGCGGATGTTCGAGGTGACGATCCCGCTGACGCTCCCGGTGATCGCGGTCGCCGGGCTGTTCGGCGCGATCATGACGTTCACCGACATGACCGTCCCGTACGTGCTGACGCGCGGCGGCCCCACGCACTCCACGGACGTCCTCGCCTCGTGGGCGTACTTCCGCGGCATCGAGGGCGGCGACGTCGGCCAGGGCGCGGCGATCGCGCTGTTCCTGTTCCCGCTGCTGCTCGCCGGCGCGATCGCGATCCTGCGCGCCGTCCGACGTCTGGAGGCCGGGTGAACACGACCACCGCGCAGGGCACTGAGCAGGGCGCCGTACCGGACGCCGCGCCGAGCACCGCGGCGCTGCGGCGGAAGTACGCGCGGCGGCATGTGGCGGCGCGGTGCGGGGTGTACGCGGCGGCGATCCTCGCCGCGCTGGTGTGCGCGCTGCCGTTCCTGTGGAGCGTGATCAGCGCGTTCAAGCAGAACCAGGACCTCTACGACCCCGAGAGCAACCCGTTCTTCTTCAACAAGCCGGCGACGCCCGACCACGTGACGTTCCTGTTCACCGACACGCCGTTCCTGACGTTCGTGCTGAACACGCTGATCGTCGGGGCGGCCGTGACGGCGGTGACGCTGGTGCTCGCGCTGCCCGCCGCGTACTCGCTGGCGCGGCTGGACCGGCCGTGGGGCACGCCGATGGGCATCGCGATCTTCATGGTGTACCTGGTGCCGCCGTCGCTGCTGTTCCTGTCGCTGACCCGCGTCGTCGTCGCGCTGCACCTGGAGGACACGCTCTGGTCGATGATCGTCGTGTATCCGACGATCACGATCCCGGTGTCGGTGTGGCTGCTGATCGGGTTCCTGAAGGCCGTCCCCAAGGACGTCGAGGAGCAGGCGATGGTGGACGGCTACAGCCGCCTCGGCGCGTTCCTGCGGACCGTCCTGCCGCTGGTGTTCCCCGGGATCGTCGCGGTGGTCGTGTTCAGCTTCACGCTCACGTCCAGCGAGTTCGTGTACGCGCTGGCGTTCGTGTCGGCGAGCCCGGAGATGGTGGTCAGCACCGGCGTCCCGACGCAGCTCGTCCGGGGGGACGTGTTCTTCTGGCAGTCGCTCCAGGCGTCGACCGTCATCACGGCGGTCCCGATCGCGTTCCTGTTCAACCTGTTCCTGGACCGTTTCGTCACCGGGTTCACGATGGGCGCGGTCAAGACCTGATCATCCTGGTAGAGATGGGGGAAACGCACATCCTGATGTAGGAGGTCGCCATGGCCAAGCCGCCGCTGCCGCACGAGCATCTGCCCGAGGTCCCGTCGTTCACCGTCACCAGCGAGGACGTCGCCGAGGGCGAGCGCCTCGCCGACAGGCACGTGTTCAACGACTGGGGGTTCGGCGGCGGCAACGAGTCCCCGCAGCTGAGCTGGTCGGGGTTCCCCGCCGAGACCAAGAGCTTCGCGGTGACCTGCTTCGACCCGGACGCGCCGACCGGCAGCGGCTTCTGGCACTGGTCGCTGTTCGACGTCCCCGCGAGCGTGACCGAGCTGCCCACCGGCGCCGGCGCGGAGGACTCCAAGGTCGGGGTGCACGCCCGCAACGACTACGGCGTGAAGGCGTTCGGCGGCGCCGCCCCGCCGCCCGGCGACCCGCACCGCTACGTGTTCACCGTCCACGCGCTGGACGTGGAGTCGCTCGGGCTCGGCTCCGACACGTCCCCGGCCGTCGTCGGCTTCAACATCACGGCGCACACGCTGGCCCGCGCCACGATCGTCCCCGTCTACGGGTCCTGATCCGGCCCGTCCCGCGGCGGCGCCCCGGCGGCTACCCCGCCCGGGGCGCGTCCGCGAGGACGTCCCCGACGGCCGTGCGCCGGTAGAGGACCGACCGCCCGCTGCGCTCCCGCGTGACGAGGCCCGCCCCGCGCAGCACCGCGAGATGGTCGCCGATCCCGCCGAGGCTCATCCGGAGCCGGGCGCTCAGCCAGGTCGTCGTGGCGGGTTCGGCGAGCAGCCGCAGCAGTTCGGCGCGGGTGCGGCCGACCAGCCGGTCGAGGGCGTCCACGGCGGGCGGCGCCGGGCGCTCCCAGAGGGCCGCCACTCCCCTGGCCCGGTACATCAGCGTGTACGGCCAGTCCTGTTCGAGTGCGACGCCGAGTTCGGAGAAGACCACCGGCACGAGCGTCAGCCCGGCGCCGCCGAGGCGGTGGGTGACGTCGCCGTGGATGTCGGCCTCGATGGCGCCGTCCCGCCAGCGCACCTGGCGCGACAGGCCGTCCAGCGCCTCCGCCCAGCCGTAGGCGGCGAGGCGGCCCGCGCGGTGGACGATGTCGCGTTCCAGGATCGAGCGGAGCACCGCCCAGTCGGGCTCCACCAGGGCGCGCCAGACGGTCTCCAGGCCGGTGGCGAGCCGCTCGACCAGGTCGGGCGCGTCGAGGACGTCCCGGATCGCCGCGTCCGGTTCCGGTAGTCCGGCCAGGTTGCGGGCGATCTCCCGGCGGGCCTGGCCGGGCGGCGTCGCCCGGACGGTCGCCAGCTGCTCGGTGACGGTGAGGTTCGGCCGGGCGGGCGGCGGGACGACGAAGTCGGCCATGTAGCCGTGCGGGCGGCGCAGGAAGGCCAGCGCCCGGACGGCCGGGTCGCCGGCGACCTCCCGGTACGCGGGGCGGGCCCGCGCCGCCCACGGGCCGAGCGGCCCGACCGGCATCCGGCCCGCGACCAGGCCGAGCGCGCTGTGCGCCTCGATCAGCGGCGCGATCCCGAACCGGCTGGCCGCGAGGTCCGCGGGCCCCACCTCGATGCGGTACATGTTTCGCTCCTCCCCGAAGCATTGTCGCCGATCGGGCCGGGCGCCGCAGAGTCGCCGTCATGACCGCTCCCCCGATCGCCTCCGCGCGGTACCGCGACGTGTTCGGCGTCCCCGAGTTCCGGACGCTGTTCTCCCTGCAGACGCTCCAGGTGGCCGGCGACTCGGTCCGGACGATCGCGCTGTCGGTCCAGACGTTCGAGCGGACGGGCTCGCCGGTCGCGGCGGCGCTGGTCTTCGCCGCGGGCATGCTCCCGTACGTGGTGGGCGGCGCGCTGCTGCTGTCGCTCGCCGACCGCGTCCCGGCCCGGCGGCTGCTCACCGGCTACCACCTGCTGCGCCTCGCCGTCACGGCCGTCCTGGCGGTGGGCGGGCTGCCGCTGCCGGTGATCATGGCGCTGCTCGTCCTCTCGGGGCTGTTCGCACCCGTCGGCGCCGCCGCCGTCCAGGCCCGGCTGCCCGTCCTGCTCCCCGGCGAGGGCTACGTGCTGGGGCGGTCGCTGTTCACGATGACGAGCGCGGGCGCCCAGATCGTCGGCCAGGCCGCGGGCGGGCTGCTGCTGGCCGCGCTCACCCCGTCCGGGACGCTCTGGCTCGCGACGGCGAGCGCGGCCCTGGCGACGGTGCTCGCGCGGCTCCGGCTCCCGGACGTCCCGGCGGCGTCCCGGGCGCCGTCCGGCGGCATGGCCCGCGAGACCTGGCGGATCAACCGGCGCCTCCTCGGCGGGCGACGCACGCGCGGGCTGCTGCTCGCGGGCTGGCTGCCGATCTCCCTGTCGGTCGGGTCGGAGGGGATCGTGGTCCCCTACGCGAGCGGGCACGGGGGCGCGGACGGGGCGGGGCTGGTGCTGTCGGCCGCCGCGGCCGGCATGTTCGCGGGGAACTTCGTGGTGGGCCGCTGGGTCCGTCCCGACCTGCGGGAGCGCCTCACCCTGCCGCTGGCCGCGCTGACCGGCGCGCCCCTCCTGCTGTTCGCGTTCGGGCCGAACCTCGCGGCGGCGTGCGTCCTGATGGCGGTGGGGACGTTCGGGCTGGCCTACGAACTGGCGGTACAGCGCCGCATCGTGGACGCGGTGCCCGAGAAGATCCTCGGGCAGGCGGTCGGCCTGTACGGGAGCGGCCTCATGACCGGGCAGGCGGCCGGCATCGGCGCGGCGGGCGCCCTGGGCGAGATCCTGGCGCCCGGCCAGGTCATGGTGCTGTGCGGCGCGGCCACGCTCGCGGCCTGCCTCGGCCTGGCCCGCCACCTGCGCTGATGGTGTTGATGGCACTGCCGCTGTGGCGTGCCCGCCGCGCGGGACGGACACGCCACAGCGGGAGCCCGTACTACTTCTCCCAGGGGAAGTGGTCGGCGAAGGCGGGCTTCAGGTCGTCCAGCCACACCGCGTTCGGGTCGTACTGGGCGAAGAAGGGCTTGCCGACCAGGTCGGCGTCGCGGCACTGGATGAAGTGCAGCGCGAAGACCCGCTGGTCGAACAGGTCGACGACGCCGTCCACGCAGACCTTGCCGGGAGTCGCCGACATGGACGGGCCCCGGACGGTCCGGGCGAGTCCGGAGACGTTCTTGTAGGCGTCCCGGAAGATCTCGTACGCCCGGGCGAGCGGGACGGCGAAGTAGTCCTGCGGCCCGGTGTCCCGCTCGACGAACATGTAGTACGGGACGAGCCCCATCCGCGTCTGGGCGCGCCACATGGTCTCCCACGTCGCGGCGTCGTCGTTGATCGTGCGGATCAGCGGGGCCTGGGTGCGGATGACCGCGCCGGTGTCGCGGATGCGGCGGCACGCCTCGGTGACCATGAGGGGTTCGAGCTCGCGCGGGTGCGTGAAGTGCGCCATGAACGCGAGGTTCTTGCCCGACTCCACGACCTGCTCGAACAGGCGGAGCATGTCGTCGGCGTCCGGGTCGGTGACGAACTTCTGCGGCCAGTAGGCCAGCGACTTGGTCCCGATCCGGATGGATTCGAGCTGTTCGAGGTCGAGCAGCGGCTCGACGTAGCGGCGCAGCACCGACTCGCCCATGATCATGGCGTCGCCGCCGGTGAACAGGACGCTGGTCACCTCGGGGTGGGCGATGAGGTAGTCGCGCAGCTGGGTGACGTCGTCGCCGGCCATCTTCAGGTCGGCCTCGCCGACGAACTGGGCCCAGCGGAAGCAGTACGTGCAGTACGCGTGGCAGGTCTGCCCCTGCTTGGGGAAGTACAGCACGGTCTCGTCGTACTTGTGCTGCATGCCGGGGATCTTCCCGTCGCCGAAGGACGGGATGTTGAGTTCCATCTGGCCGGCGGGGTGCGGGTTCAACTTCATCCGCACGTGGTGGGCGGCGGCCTCGATCTCGGCCTTGGGCGCGTCGCGGCGGAGCAGGTCCGACAGGTGCGCGACGTCCTCGGCGGGGAGCATGTCCTCCTGGGGGAAGACGAGCCGGTAGATCGGGTCGTCGGGCGCGGCGGACCAGTCGATGAGGTCCTCGATGACGTAGGCGTTCGTGCGGAACGGCAGGACCGTCGCCACCGCCCTGGTCGCGAGCCGCTGGTCCGGCGACAGCCCGGCGCGAGCGGTGAGCTCGTCCAGGTGCTTCGCCGTGAAGGCGCGGAACTTGCGACCGGTGGATCGCATCGCGGGAGCCGCGTCGTTCACCAGTGTCACGTGTTGGTACTCCTTGCTGTCAGCGGGGAGGCGCCCCCGGCGCGTCGTCACGGACGGTGATCAAAGGTTCCAGGGACACCCCCATTCAACCCTTTGGGGCAGGTTCATGCCGAATTGATACCCCGGACCCGGTGCGGGCAAATGCTGGTCAACGGACGATCCAGACAAACGCCTCGACATCATCGTTGACGCCCCGTCTCTTGTACAACGACTACAAGACGTCAACTTCTCCGTCAGCGGGCGGTGAAGTTCGCCTCACCGGCGCTGCCAGCGGTTTCACCGGAACCGGCGCCCCGGTCCCCGGTAACGGCGATCTTGGTCGATACTGGGCGGGGCGGGCAGAACCGAGCGGCGTGACCGGCGTGCGACAGGGCGCGGCGCGGTCAGGCGGCGTGAGGAGAGCCGGTGGACTCTGACGAACGGGACGGGCCTGGCGTCGTCCCCATGCGCGTGGTCGTCCTGGCGGTGATCGCGGCGATCACCTACGCGACCTTCCTGCTGGAGAACGTCCTCAGCCCCAAGCTCGACTTCTTCAACGGCTACGTCAGCGAGCTGTCGGCGTCCGACCAGCCGTTCCACCTGGTCTACAGCGGCGGCGACTTCATCACCGGGGTGCTGTCGATCATGGTGGCCGCCGGGACGCTCCGCAGGCTGACCCGCAAGCCCCTCGCCACGGCCGGCTGGGCGTTCCTCGGGCTGTTCGGGGTGTGCGCGATCGGCGACGCGTCCTTCCCGCTGGACTGCGCGCCCAGCCTGGAGACGTGGTGCGCGCTGCGGGAGCGCTCCGAGCACGTGTCGTTCTCGCACGAGTTCCACTCGGTGACCAGCAGCGCCGTGATCGTCTGCGGGGTCGGCGCGCTGCTGTTCCTGTCGCTCGCCGCCCGCCGCTACGGGTGGTGGCCGGCGCTCGCCCGGTGGGGCTGGCTGCTGGCCCTCGCCGAGTCGGTGTCCGCGCTGAGCACGCTCGTCGCGATGTACCTGGGGCAGTGGCTCGGGGTCGTCCAGCGCGTGCAGATCAGCATCCTGTGCCTGGGACTGCTCGTCATCGCCTGGGCCCTGTACGCCGACCGGCGGGACGCGGCGCGCACCGCGCGGCGCACCGCGGCGGCGGCGCGGCAGGAGGCGGCCCTGTGAGCCGGGAGCCGCGGGACGGCGGGGAGATCCTCAACGCCGGGCGGGAGCAGGTGCACGTGGTCGAGTCCGGTCCGCCGGACGGGCCGCCGCTGCTGCTGAGCTCCGGGCTCGGCGGCGCCTGGTTCGACTGGGCGCCGACGGTCGAGCTGCTGCGCGGCGCGTACCGGGTCACGGTGTTCGACCGCCCCGGCCTCGGCCTCAGCCCGGCCGGGGTCGCGCCGCCGTCGCTGCGCCGCGACACCGCGATCCTGGCGGCGCTCGCGGCGCGGGCGCGGCGGCCGGTGACCGTCCTCGCGCACTCCATGGCCGCGTTCCACGCCGAGGCGCTGGCCAGGGTGCGCCCCGGCCTCGTCCGCGGCCTGGTGCTGGTCGACCCGAGCTTCGAGCACGCACCGCGCGTGCGGGTGCGGGCCGCCGCCGCGCTGACCCCGCCGGCCGCGGCGTTCGGCGCGTTCCTCGACGCCACCCGGCTGGCGAGGGTCGCCGGGCCGCGCGGGCGGCGGATGGTCCTCGCGCACACGAGCCGCCGCGACGAGGCCGTCCCGGACCGCGTCGTCCGCTCGGTGTACGGGCGCGGGACGGTCATCGGCACGGTCATCGCGGAGGACCTGGCCTACCGGGAGATGGCCGCCGACCTGGCGGGGCTGCGCGAGCGGCGCCCCTTCCCGGACGTCCCGCTGGCCGTGGTGACCGCGCTCGGCGACGTGGCGGACCCCGCCAGGCGCCGGGAATGGGCGCGCGGCCACGAGCGACTCGCCGCGATGAGCCCGCACGGGAGCCGGATCGAACTGCCGGACGCGCTGCACATGGTCCCGCTCGACCGTCCCGACGTGGTCGCCGACGCGGTCGCGGACGTGCACCAGGTGGAGGAGTCCGCATGAGGAGGATCCCGGTTCTCGCGCTGGCCGTCCTGCTGGCCGTGACCCTGTCGGGCTGCAAGGTGATGCAGCGGATCTCGGAGGGCGCCTACCGGAACGCCGTCACCGACGGGGCCGTGGACGAGCTCAAGATCCGCGGCATCGAGCTGCGGGAGCGTCCCAGCTGCAAGAGCCCCGCGGCCAACACCGAATCCGTCGTCAGGGTGGACTGCACGGCCCGGACGCGGTCCGGGAAACCGGTCCTGGTGGAGGGCATCGCGTTCGACGCCGACACCGACCGTCCCCGCGAGACCTACGTCATCACCGTCGGCGGGCGGGAGATCCTGCGCAAGTCCTGCCTCGGCCTCGGCTGCGAGCACAAGAACAAGGACGCCTAGCCCGATCGCGCGTCCGGCACGGCAACGAATCCGCCTACGGAACGGAAAAACACACCACCCAGTGCATATGTCTCCGTACTGTCGGTGACGTAGCGGGTGTGAAGATGAGTCGCAAGAAGGCCCTGATCCTCGGGTCGGCCGCGCTGCTCGTGCTCGTGGTGGCGGGCGGAGCCGCGTTCCTGGCGCTGTCGGGCGGCAAGGAGCTCAAGTACAAGACGCAGGCGGCCATGCGCAAGGCGCTGCCGGTGACCGCCGCCGCCGAGCTGCACCAGCACGGCGTGGAGCTCGCGGCACCGCTGAAATGCGCGGACATGCCCGGCTGGACGAAGGAGCGGCTGCGCGTCTCCTGCACCGGCACCACCTCCGACAAGAAGCCGGTCGAGGTGCTCGGCAGCGGCGAGACGAAGACGGCCAAGTCCGCCTACACGATCCTCGTGAGCGGGCGGCCGGTCGTGGAGAACGCCTCCTGCCTGGGCGCCGACTGCCGTTCCCAGGAGGCCGGCGGCCGGGGGTGATGATCGCCACTCCGGGCGCGCGCAGTCCGGGCATGTGAGGGGACGCCATACGATGCGATGAGCTGCACTTCTCGCGGCGCACCGCATTCTCCCTTCACCCTCCTGGAGCGGCCATGACCGGCACCGGCGAGCCGTCGCGTGCCGTCGCGCCCCGCCGCGTGCCGCCGCGTCCGCTGCCGGTCGCGGTGGACACGATGGGCGGCGACCACGCCCCGGGGGAGATCGTCGCGGGCGCGGTGGACGCGGTCCGCGAGCACGGCGTCCGGCTCGTCCTGGTCGGGCAGGCGGCGCGGATCCGGCGGGAGCTGGACCGCTACGGCTACGACGGCAAGATCCCGATCGTGCACGCCGACGAGGCGCTCGACATGGGCGAGGGCGCGCTCGCGAGCTGGCGCAAGCCCCGCTCGTCCATCGCGATCGCCTGCCACCTGATCAAGCAGGGGCGGGCGTCGGCGCTGGTGTCGGCGGGCAGCACCGCCGGGGTGGTGGCGACGTCGCGGCTGCGGCTGAAGGGCCAGCAGGGCGTGATGCGGCCGGCGATCGCGGTGACGCTGCCGACGCGCCCGAACCCCACGATCCTGCTGGACGCGGGCGCCACCTCCGACGTCAAGGCGGAGACGCTCGTCCAGTTCGCGGCGCTCGGCACCGCCTACGCGCAGATCCTGCTCGGCCCGGACCGCCCCACCGTGGGGCTGCTCAACATCGGCGCCGAGGCCGGCAAGGGCAACAAGCTCGCCAAGCGGGCCCACGAGCTGCTCGCGGGCGGCAACCACGGCGTCGAGTTCGCCGGGAACGTGGAGGGCCACGACCTGCTGAGCGGGCGGGTCGACGTCATCGTCACCGACGGGTTCACCGGCAACGTCGCGCTGAAGACGATGGAGGGGACGATCGGCGCCGCGTTCACCGAGATCCGCGACGCGATGACGGCGAGCCCGGCCGCCCGGATGGGCGCGCTCCTGCAGCGGCGCCGCCTCCAGGACCTCCGCGACCGCCTCGACCCCGACAGCTACGGCGGCGGCGTCCTGCTCGGGCTGAACGGGACGGTCGTCATCGCGCACGGCGCGTCCCGCGCCCGCGCGATCAACTCGGCGTGCGAGCTGGCGCACCGGCTGGCGGCGGGGCGGATCGTCGAGCGGATCCGGGAGCAGGTCGCGGCGACCCGCACGTCCCGGTTCGGCCGCTGGACGCACGGCGAACGCGACGGCCGCGAGAACCCCGACAGGGCCGCCGAAGGCCCGGCGAAACCGCCCTCGGACGCCCCGCCGCCGCCCCGGGAGCCCGCCGGCGACACCCTCCCCGACCGCAACGAGCCGCCCGCCCTGCCGTAGGCGGCGCGCGGGACGGGGCCGCGCGAAAACCGGGTCCGGGTGCGGGCGCCACGCCGATAACCTTGGGACATGCCCGATCCGCAACTCGTACTCGCCGCCCGGGTCCAGGCCGCGCTCAGCGCCGCCTTCGGACCGTCGTACGCGGACGCCGACCCGGTCATCCGGCCGTCGCAGTTCGCCGACCTTCAGGCCAACGTGGCACTGCCGCTGGCCAAGAAGCTGGGCCGCAAGCCGCGAGACGTGGCCGACGAGATCGTGGGGCACCTCGACACCGCCGACGTGGTCTCGGACGTGCAGGTCAGCGGGCCGGGCTTCATCAACCTGACGCTGAGCGACGCGTGGATCGCCGCCGAGGCGCAGCGCGCCCTGGAGGACGAGCGGCTCGCCGTCCCGGCGGTCGACGAGCCGCAGAAGGTCGTCGTCGAGTACTCCTCGCCGAACGTGGCGAAGGAGATGCACGTCGGGCACCTGCGGACCACGATCGTCGGTGACGCGATCGCCCGGATCCTCGCGTTCCTCGGCCACGACGTCGTCCGCGACAACCATGTCGGCGACTGGGGCACCCCGTTCGGCATGCTGATCGAGCACCTGCTCGACCTCGGTGAGGACGCCGCCGCGCGGGGCGACTCGTCCGTCAGCGACCTGACCGCGTTCTACCAGGCCGCGCGGGAGAAGTTCGACGGCGACGCGGAGTTCGCCGACCGGTCCCGGCGGCGGGTCGTCGCGCTCCAGGCCGGCGACGCCGAGACGCTGCGGCTGTGGAACGTCCTCGTGGACGTGTCCAAGCGGTACTTCAACGCCGTCTACGGGCGGCTCGGCGTCACGCTCACCGACGACGACATCAAGGGCGAGAGCTTCTACAACGACCTGCTCGCCCCGACCGTCCAGGAGCTCGAGGACAAGGGCATCGCGGTCATCAGCGACGGGGCGCTGTGCGCGTTCCCGCCCGGGTTCAAGGGCCGCGAGGGCGAACCGCTGCCGGTGATCATCCGCAAGCGGGACGGCGGCTACAACTACTCCTCCACCGACCTCGCCACGATCCGGTACCGGGTCGACACCGAGCACGTCGACCGGATGGTCTACGTGGTCGGCGCACCGCAGTCACTGCACTTCCAGATGGTGTTCGCCGTCGCCCGGATGGCGGGCTGGCTGAACGACGACGTGCAGGCCGAGCACGCCCAGATCGGCAACGTCCTCGGCACCGACGGCAAGATCCTGCGGACCCGCGCGGGCGGCACCGTCAAACTCGCCGAACTCCTGGACGAGGCCGTCGACCGCGCCGCGACGGTCTTCGACGAGATCCAGCACGACGAGCCGTTCGACGACGCGACGCGGGCCGCGATCGTCCGGGACGTGGGCATGGGCGCGGTGAAGTACGCCGACCTGTCGGTCGCGCGGGACAGCGAGTACGTCTTCGACTTCGACCGGATGATCTCGTTCCACGGCAAGACCGGCCCGTACCTGCAGTACGCCGCGGCCCGGATCCGGTCGATCTTCCGCAAGGGCGCCATCTCCGTGGCCGACGCCACGGGCCCGATCACGCTGGGCCACCCGGCCGAGCGGGCGCTCGCGCTGGAACTGCTCAGTTTCGGTGCCGTCCTCAAGCAGGCCGGCGACACCGCCGAACCGCACCGGCTGGCGTCCTACATCTACGCGGTCGCCGACGCCTACACCACGTTCTACGAGAACTGCCCGGTCCTGAAGGCCCCCGACGAGCAGACGAAGGCGTCCCGCCTGGCCCTGTGCGCCGCGACCCTGCGCACCCTCGAAACCGGCCTGCACCTCCTGGGCGTCCCCACCCCCGAACGCATGTAGGCCCGAACCCCAGCCACCGGAGCACCCGCCGAGCCGGGCGACCGCAGCGACACGACGCGAACCCGCACGGTCACAACAAACCCGCACCGTGGCGTGAGGATCGACCGGCTCGCAACGGGGGTTCCAGGGGGGCGCCCCCCTGGACCAGCACAGCCCGTTCGCGGGCGATCTGTTCGCGGACCGCCGGGACTACCTCCAGGGCGAAGAGCGGGAGGTTCTCCGGGTCGCCGGCGTAGAGGAACGTGTCGACGCCGTGGCCGATGGCGAGTTCGGTCAGTTCGTAGATCCACTGGCGGGGCGGGCCGTGCAGGAAGCCGTGCGAGTCCGTCCCGTCCAGCTCGCCTTCGAGGATGTAGACGCGGCGGATCTCGGCGGGGTCGCGGCCCGCCCGTGCCGCGGCGTCGTCGAGGCGGCGGCGGCCGTCGGCGAGGCGTTTGGGCGGGACGCGCGACGACGGCGCGATCCAGCCGTCGGCGACGCGGCCGGCGAGGTCGAGGCCGAGCGGCCCGGTGACGCCGAGCCAGATGCCGATCTGCCGGGTCGGCGGCGGGCCGGCCTGCGCGGCGGCGAACCGGTAGTGCCCGCCCTGGAACCGGAGCCCGGTCTGGTCGCTCCAGTGCAGCCGGATGATCTGCACGGCCTCCTCGAGGGCGCGCCGTGCCGCCGCGGCGCCGAGGCGGGCGCCGCCGTAGGACTCGATGCCGTCCGGGACGGCGCCCGCGCCGAGGCCGAGTTCGACGCGGCCGCCGCTCAGCCGGTCCATCGTCGCGATCGCCTTGGCGAGGGCGGCGGGCGGGCGCAGCGGCAGGCACGCCACCGCGGGCAGCACCCGGATCCGGGACGTGCCGGCCAGCACCGCCGCCAGCACCGTCAGCGCGTCGGCGGTGTCGCGCCGGTACGGCTCGTCGCGGACGCCGAGGAGGTCGAGCCCGAACCGGTCCGCGTCCTGCGCGGTGCGCATCAGCGGGGCGGACGAGTCCGGGGCGAGGCAGGCACCGAACCGCAGCGGCCCGCGCGGCCGGGACGCCGGGGTCACTGCAGGTAGCCTTCGACCTCGTCCGGCGGCCGGACGCCGGCGACCCGCTCGGGGTCGTCGCCGGCCTCCCGCCGGGCGCGGCGGCGGCGCAGCAGGTCCCAGCACTGGTCGAGGGCCGTCTCCAGCTCCGCGAGCCGCCGGTGCTCCTCCTCGCGCCCGAGCTCGTCCCGCTGGAACCGCTCCCGGAGCCGCTGCTCCTCGCCGACGTACTCGTCGACGCGCGTCAGGATGTCCTTCTCGTCCATCGGCCCGCCTTCAGCGCTCGCGCCCGGGGCCTGCCATGAGCCCGCTCAGGAACCCGCCCTCGGTTCGGGTCGAGTGCTGGAACGGCCCCGTCTTCGGCTCGACCATCGGGGACGCGGACGGCGCGGCCGCCGCCGTCCTCGCCGGCTCGGCGGTCCGCCGGGTGGCCGTCCGGCGGGTCGTGGTGGCCCTGGCCGACGTGCCCGACCTGGTGCTCGCCGCCGTGCGGGACGGTGTCGTCTTGCGCGCGGCCGTCGTCCGCGACTTCGGCGCGGTCGACTTCTTGGCCGTGCCGGACGGCTTCGACTTCGCGGACGTGCTCGACGACCTGCTCGTCCGGGCCGTCGCGGTCGGCTTCGAACGGCTTGACGCCGCCGAGGTCGACTTGCGGGACGACGTGCCCGACTTCGCCGAGCTCGCCTTCGACGTGCCCGACTTGGACGAGCTCGCCTTCGCCGAACCGGACTTCGACGTGCTCTTCGAGGTGCTCGCCTTGGACGAGGAGCTCTTGCTCGCGGGCGTGCTCTTCTTCGCCGTGCTGCTCCGCGTCGTCGACGACTTGGCCGTCGTCGTGATGACCTTGGCCGCCGCGTCCATCGCCTTCGCGGCGTCGGACATCGCCTTGGTGGCGCTGGTCATCGCCTTCGTCATCGCCGTCATGGCCTTGGCCGACGAGGACGCCTTGGTCGCCACCGACTTCATCTGCGTCGCGGCGGTCTTGGCCTGGCTCGCGGCCTTCGTGACGCGGGACGCGGCGGCCGTCGACGTCCTGCTCGACGCCGCCGGCTTCTTCGCCGTGCTGCTCTTCGTCCCGGTCGACCTGCTGGTAGTCGATCGTGTGGACGAGCTCGCCGCCGACGTGCGCTTCGCCGCGGGCTTCTTGCCCGCGGTCGACCTGCTCGTCGTGGACTTGCCCGTGGTGGACTTGTTCGCTGATGTGCTCTTCGCGCGACCGGCCGTCCCTCGGCTCGTCGTACGCGATGCGGTCTTGGTAGGCACTGATCTCCCCCCAGTGATGATCAGTTACGGGGAGATCTATTCCACACTTTGTGACCCTCTACACACGCATCGTCATATCAGCATCTTTTCAGTGCGGAACCAACCTCGGCGGCGGGCGGATCACTCCCCGGCCGGATCGGGCGGATCGGCCAGCCGGGCGGTGGCGTCGCGCTGGACGGCGGCCACCCGCCGCAGGAAGTCGAGGATCACCGCGAGTTCCTCGTCGCCGTAGCCGGCGTACATCTCCTCCAGCCCGCGGACGAAGTCGGCGAACAGCGCGGCGAACGCCTCGACGCGCCCCGGGTCGATCTCCACGATCACCCGCCGCCGGTCGCCCTCGTCGCGGACCCGGCGCACGAAGCCCTTGCGCTCCAGCCGGTCGATCAGGCCGCTGACCGAGGCCGGGGCGAGCCCGGAGTGCCGGGCGAGGTCGCCCGCGGTGAGCGGCCCGAGCCGCTCCAGCAGGTCCAGCGCCTTCTCCTCGGTCATGCCGAGGTCCATCCGCGCGCTGAGCGCCGAGTGGTACATCACCGTCGCGTTGCTCTGCGCGCGGCCCGCCTCGCCCAGGGCGGCGAGCAGTTCCGCCCGCCGGTTCGATCTTGACACCCGCCGGACCCTTCCATATATTTCGTTCGGACGAACTAAATGATACCACCATGGCAGGGGGCTCGCTCATGGCGAGGAAGGCACTGATCATCGGCTGCGGCATCGGCGGCCCGGCGATCGCGATGGCGCTCCAGCGCGCCGGCATCGAACCGGTCGTCCACGAGGCGTACGCGACGGCCGCCGACAACGTCGGCTCGTTCCTGAACATCGCCTCGAACGGGCTGGACGCGCTGCGCGTCCTGGACGCCCACGAACCCGTCATGGCCGCGGGCGTGCGCACGCCGCGAATGGTGATGTGGAGCGGCACCGGCAAACGGCTCGGCGAGGTCGCCAACGGGCTGCGGCTGGCCGACGGCACCGAGAGCCACACCGTCCAGCGCGCCGACCTGTACCGGATCGTCCGGGACGAGGCCCTGGCGCGCGGCGTCCCGATCGAGTACGGGAAGCGGCTGGTGGGGATCGAGGACACCGGCCGCTCGGTGACCGCCCGGTTCGCCGACGGCACCGAGGCCGCCGGCGACCTGCTGATCGCCGCCGACGGCCTGCACTCGGCGGCCCGGACGCTCCTCGACCCGGCCGCGCCGGGCGCCCGCTACACCGGGCTGCTCAGCTTCGGCGGCATCGTCGACGACCCCGGCGCCGAGAGCGACCCGGGCGCCTACCACATGGTCTTCGGCAAGCGGGCCTTCTTCGGCCACACCGTGGACGAGCAGGGCAGGACCTGGTGGTTCGCCAACCTCCCGCACCCGGTGGCGCCGACCGGGGACGCGCTCGCGGCGACGTCCCCCGATGCGTGGCGGCGCATTCTGGTCGAGGCGCTCAAGGACGACGCCAACCGGTCGGCCGAGATCGTCGCGATGAGCGAGCCGGGCGCGCCGCTGCCCGTCTACGACCTGCCTCCCGTCCCGGTGTGGCACAGGGGGCCGGACGGTACTGACCGGCGACGCCGCCCACGCGACGTCCCCGAGCTCCGGGCAGGGCGCCTCGCTGGCCGTCGAGGACGCGCTGGTCCTGGCCAAGTGCCTGCGGGACCTGCCCGACCACGCCGACGCCTTCGCCCGGTTCGAGGCGCTGCGCCGCCCCCGCGCCGAACGGGTCGTCGCCTACTCCGCCAGGATCAGCAGCAGCAAGGCCGCCGGTCCCGTCGCCCGGGTCTTCCGCGACCTGATGATGCCGATCTTCCTCAAGAAGGCGGCCAGCGCCGAGTCGCTCGCCTGGATGTACCGCTACCACGTCGACTGGGACGAGCCCGTCCCGCAGGCGGCCTGAGACCTGCCGATGTCAGACGCCGACGGGGTGCCAGACGGTCTTGGTCTCCAGGAAAGCCGTCATCCGGACGGTCCCGGGCTCGGCGGCCCAGTCGGCGTCCTGCGGGCGCAGGACGCGCTTCAGGTTCCCCGCGGCCTTCTCCTCCAGGCCCCGGACCTGGTCGCCCGGGACGCCGGCGAGGTCGATGGCGTTGACGTCCATGTGGGCGGCCAGCCACGGCGCGATCTCCGCGCGGCGCCCGGTGAGGACGTTCACCACCCCGCCCGGCAGGTCGGACGTGGCCAGCACCTCGGCGAGCGTGATCGACGCCAGCGGCGCCGGTTCCGACGCGACCACCACGGCCGTGTTGCCGGACACGATCGCGGGCGCCACGACCGCCACCAGCCCCAGCAGCGGCGAGTCGGGCGCGACGACCGCGACGACACCGGTCGGCTCGGGCGTGGAGAAGTTGAAGAACGGCCCGGACACCGGATTGGCGGCGCCCGCGACGGCGCTCAGCTTGTCGGCCCAGCCCGCGTACCAGACCCACCGGTCGACGGCCTCGTCCACCTCGGCGCCGGCCGCGCTCTTGGACGCGCCGGTCTGCCGCAGCTCGTCCACGAACTGGTCGCGGCGGCCCTCCAGCATCTCCGCGACCCGGTACAGGATCTGGCCGCGGTTGTAGGCGGTGCGCCCGGACCAGCCGGGGAACGCCTTGCGCGCGGCGACGACCGCGTCGCGGGCGTCCTTGCGGGACGCCTGGGAGGCGTTGGCCGCGAACCGGCCCTTGGCGTCGGTCACCACGTACGACCTGCCAGACTCCGAGCGCGGGAACGCGCCGCCGATGAACAGCTTGTAGGTCTTGCGGACGGCGAGCCGGCCGGAGGGTGAGGAGCGGTCAGGCATTGAGGTAGCCCTCCAGTCCGTGGCGTCCGCCCTCGCGGCCGAACCCCGATTCCTTGTAGCCGCCGAACGGCGAGGCCGGGTCGAACTTGTTGAACGTGTTGGCCCACACGACCCCGGCGCGCAGCTTCTGCGCCGTCCAAAGGATCTGCGAGCCCTTCTCCGTCCAGATCCCGGCGGACAGCCCGTACGGGGTGTTGTTGGCCTTGGTGACGGCCTCGTCCGGGGTGCGGAACGTCAGCACCGACAGGACGGGCCCGAAGATCTCCTCGCGCGCGATCCGGTGCGACTGCGCCACCCCAGTGAAGATCGTCGGCGCGAACCAGAAGCCCTGGGACGGCAGCTCGCACGGCGCCGACCAGCGCTCGGCGCCCTCGCCCTCCCCGGCCTCCGACAGCTCCTTGATCTTGGCGAGCTGCGCGGCCGAGTTGATCGCGCCGACGTCGGTGTTCTTGTCGAGCGGGTCGCCGACCCGCAGCGTCGCCATCCGGGCCTTCAGCCGCTCCAGCACCTCGTCCGCGACCGACTCCTGGACGAGGAGCCGCGAGCCCGCGCAGCACACGTGGCCCTGGTTGAAGAAGATCCCGTTGACGATGCCCTCGACGGCCTGGTCGAGCGCCGCGTCCGCGTAGACGATGTTGGCGGCCTTGCCGCCGAGTTCGAGGGTGAGCCTCTTGTCGGTCCCGGCGAGGGTGCGGGCGATCTGCCGTCCCACCTCGGTGGACCCGGTGAACGCGACCTTGTCGACGCCCTCGTGCGCGACGAGCGCCCGGCCCGTCTCACCCGCGCCGGTGATGATGTTGACGACGCCGGGCGGCAGTTCGGCCTGCCGGCAGATGTCGGCGAACAGCAGCGCGGTCAGCGGCGTCGTCTCGGCGGGCTTGAGGACGACGGTGTTGCCGCAGGCCAGCGCCGGGGCGATCTTCCAGGCGAGCATCAGCAGCGGGAAGTTCCACGGGATCACCTGGCCGGCCACGCCGACCGGCTTCGGGTCGGGCCCGAACCCGGCGTGCGGCAGCTTGTCGGCCCATCCCGCGTAGTAGAAGAACCAGGCCGCGACCAGCGGCACGTCGACGTCCCGCGACTCGCGGATCGGCTTGCCGTTGTCGATCGACTCCAGCACCGCCAGTTCCCGCGCCCGCTCCTGGACGATCCGGGCGATCCGGTACAGGTACTTGGCGCGCTCGCGGCCGGGCATCGGCCCCCACACCGTGTCGAACGCGGTGCGGGCCGCCTGCACGGCGCGGTCGACGTCGCCCTCGTCGGCGCACGCGATGTCGGCCAGGACGCTCTCGTCCGCCGGGTTGATCGACTTGAACGGCTCGCCGTGCCCGTCGGTGAACTCGCCGTTCACGAACAGCCCGTAGGAGCCGCGGATGTCGACGACCGCCCGCGACTCGGGCGCCGGCGCGTACTCGAAAACCATGATCCTCAGTCCAGCGTGAAGTAGTCGGGACCGGAGTAGACGCCGGTGGCCAGCTTGCGGCGCTGCATCAGCAGGTCGTTCAGCACGCTGGACGCGCCGAGCCGGAACCACCGCGGCGTCAGCCAGTCGGGGCCGGCGGTCTCGTTGACCAGCACCAGGTACTTGATCGCGTCCTTGGTCGTCCGGATCCCGCCGGCCGGCTTCACGCCGACCTGCCGCCCGGTCGCCGCGCGGTAGTCGCGGACGGCCTCCAGCATCACCAGCGTGACGGGCAGCGTCGCCGCCGGCGACACCTTGCCCGTGGACGTCTTGATGAAGTCGGCCCCGGCCCGCATCGCCAGCCAGGAGGCCCGCCGGACGTTGTCGTAGGTCGCCAGCTCGCCGGTCTCCAGGATCACCTTCAGATGCGCGTCCCCGCAGGCGTCCTTGACCGCGGTGATCTCGTCGAACACCTTGGCGTAGTCGCCGGACAGGAACGCGCCCCGGTCGATGACCATGTCGATCTCGGCGGCGCCCGCCGCGACCGCCGCCCTGGTGTCGGCGAGCTTGGCCTCCATGGGCGCCCGCCCGGACGGGAACGCCGTCGCGACGCTCGCGACCCCGATCCCCGTCCCGGCGAGGGCCTTGACGGCGACGTCCACCATGTCCGAGTAGACGCACACCGCCGCGACCCTCGGGACGGACGCGTCGGCCGGATCGGGCTGGGCGGCCTTGGCGCACAGCGCCCGCACCTTCCCCGGCGTGTCCGCACCCTCCAGGGTGGTCAGGTCCACCATCGAGATCGCGAGGTCGATCGCCTCGGCCTTCGCGGTCGTCTTGATCGACCGGGTGGCCAGCCGCGCCGCCCGCTCCTCGGCCCCCACCTGGTCGACGCCCGGCAGGCCGCGCAGGAAGGCGCGCAGCTCGGCGGCGCCGTTCAGAGTCTCCATTGACACTCCCACAGCATCGCCGAACTACGTCCCCGGCACAAAACAGACACCTAACGAAGCGGTGTCGCCGTCCAATTCTTGGGGTCGGCGCCGAGCGGCGTGACCCGCCTGAACAGCCCGGTCAGCCCACCACTCGCCTCAAGCCGCCGCAGCGGCTCGCCCCTCGCATCGATGCCGATGTCGAACCCGTGGACGCCGAAGACGCGCAGAATCCGCGCCTTCGACGCCGGCACCCTGCCGATCGTGGGCCCGGAATGTGGGAGCCCGGTGTCGAACGCGGGATGCCCGTCGATCGTCGTGTTCGGTTTCGAGCGGTTCCTGACCAGCTCGCTGGCCGGGCTCACCGAGATCATCAGCTCGTCGTCCTTCCCGGGGCCACCGAGCGCGAACATGGCCTCCGGCCCGGCCCCAGCCCACACCCGTCCGACCTCCAGCCCGTCCGGGACCCCGGTGACCCGCACCGGGAACGCCAGCGGCCTGCCGCCGCCGAACCGCACCCCGGCCGCGATGCGCCGCACGGTCGCCGCGTCGGCGATGCCGCGGTCGCGGACCGCCAGCAGCGCCCACGTCCTCGGCCGGTACTCCCACCCGAACTCCGCCCCCACCTGCCCCGACCCGGGCCCGCCCGGCTTGACCCACCAGTAGGCGGGACGCCCGTTCACCGGCGCCGCCTTCGTCAGCCGCCCCTTCCGGCCACCCGGCAGCGCCGGGATGCCCGGCTTCACCCCGGGAGCGAGCAGAGTCAGCTCGATCGCCAGGTTCCCCGGCCCCCGCCCGGCGTTGACCGTGTAGGCGGGGCGGCGCCCGCCGTCCTGCGTGACCCGCGTCCGGACGAATCCGGCGGGCAGCCACCCGAACACCGCCTTCTCCGTCAGCAGGCTCGGGTACTTCGACGGCTCCACGACCTTGTCGGGACGCTCGTCCTGGGACGGCTGCAGGACCACGACCCCCGCCGCCACCGCGACGGCCCCGGCGGCCAGCAGGGCGACCGCCGCCCTCCGCCCTCGCCTGACGCGGCGCCCCTTGGCCACCGCCGCCGCCACGTCCACGGCCGGCGCAGGGCCGGGGGTCGCGGCGAGACGCTCCAGCCCGTCCTTGAGGTCGTTCATGCCAGCTTCTCCCCCTCCGCGAGTTCCGGCTCCAGCACGCACCGCAACGCCTCGATGCCGCGCGCGGTCTGGCTCTTGACCGTCCCTGCTGAGCAGTTCAGGACGCCGGCCGTCTGCTCGATGGACAGGTCGCAGTAGAAGCGCAGCACCACGGCGGCCCGCTGCCTCGGCGGAAGCGATGCCAGCGCCGCCCGCAGATCGACACCGCCCGCGTGGTCGGCGGGCTCGGCGGGCGCGTCCGGCGTCCGCTCGACGACATGGACCCGCTGCCGCCAGCCGCCGCGTTCCTCGGCAAGGAAGACCCTGACCAGGACCGTCCGGGCGTACCCGTCGATGTTCTCCGCCGCCGACGCCCGCCGCCAGTGCAGGTACAGCCGCGTGATCGCGGACTGCACCAGATCGTCCGCCCGGTGCCAGTCCTGGCACAGCAGGTAGGCGACCCGCCGTAACCACGCCATCCGCGCCGTCACATAAGCGGTGAACTCCTCGTCCCGCCCCGCCATCCGCACACCCCTCACCTGGCCCACACATCCCTGATGCGGCGAACCCGGCAAAAGGTTGCACGCATCGGCCACCGAGTACACCGGGCCGGGCTGTCGGGCGTCCCACCAGCGACGACGGAGGTGGGGCAATGGGGTTCGGGTTCCGCGTGGGTGTGCCAGGGATGAGCGTGCGGGTGTCGAGCCGGGGCGTGCGGACGTCCGTCGGACCACGCGCGGCACGCGTCCATGTCGGCGGCGGGCGCAGGACGACCGTTTCCAGCGGCATGGGCCCGTTCTTCGCCTCGACCTCGGTAGGCGGCTCCCGGCGTCGTTCGACGGCCAAGCGCCCGGCGCGCCCCCGCAACGTCGGTCCGACCCCCGCCCAGCTCGAACGGGCCCGCCGCCAAGCCGAACGCGCCGAGCAGGAGGCGCAGCGGGACGCGGCGATCGCGCACCTTGAGGAGTTGCGGCGCCAGACGACGAGCGTCCACCTCCAGACATTCCCGCAGGCCCAACCGCCCTTCGTACCGCCTCCGCCGCAACTGGCGCTCCCCTGGGCATTCGCCGAAGCCCAGACGTTCCACCTCGCGGGCATCGGCCGCTTCGCCCGCGCGGACCGCGCTGCCGCCCGCCACGCCGCCGAGCAGGACGCGCCCGCCTACCTGGCCGCCGAGCAGGCGCGCCTCAACGAGGTGTACCGGCAGTTGCGCGCGGCCGCCGACGAGTGGTGGCGGGCCCTCAACGACAACGACGAGGACACCGTCTGCGAAGCGGTCAACACGGCCTTCTCCGACAACCCGGCCGCGGGCAGTGCGGTCGGTCTCGACGGGACGGTCCTGTCGATCGTGATGCGCCAGCCCGACCTGGACGTGCTCCCGACCCAGGCACCGGGCGTGACCTCTTCCGGCCGCCCCACCTTGAAGACGATGACGAAGCGCGATCGCCTGCTGTGGTGGCTCACGTCCATGGGCTCCAACATCGTCGCCACGCTCAACGAGGCGTTCGCCACCGCGCCCGGCATCACTGCGATCGACCTCGCCGTCCTGACACGCATGCCCGACACGCAGCGCCTGGGAATCGTCGCCTACGGCCACTGGACGCGCGAGGCCGTAGCGTCCGTCCCGTGGCGCCGCCCAGAAGACGCACTGCGCTTCCTGGACATAGCCGACGACGTCGAATGCTCCGTGCGCACGACCGCGTCCGGCAACCTCTCAACCGCCGTCAAGCTCCTGGACACCGCCAAGATCCCGGGCTTGGAAGCTCTCCTGGCCCAAATCGAGGACGTCCCAGAAGCACCACCAGAGCCAGGCCCAACGGGTGACCAGTTCCCCGACGATCATCAGCCCGCGTCCGCCCACCGCGTCGGGACCGGGTGAGCGCGGCACCGGAAGCGTCCCGTCGCCGTCCCACACCTTCACCACGTGCACGTCACCGTCCGAGCAGGCGTCCACCCGGATCTCGTCGGTCCGCACGTGATAGCCGTCAACGGGCCATTCAGCGGCGATCTCCGCTATATGGTCCCGCGCCATCATGATCATTGCGACGTCCGGCTTGTACGCGAGCATCTCGCCCCCTCCGTCGGCGGACCGGAGGTCATGAAAGAACAGCTCGCGCACCTCATCGCACTCAGCCATCGGCGCAACATCATCTTGCGCGTCGTGCGCCGCAGCGTCGGCGCGCACATCGGCCTCGACGGCCCGTTCACGATCCTCGGCGGGGTAAAGGATTCCGCGGCCTACATGGAGGCCAATGCGGGTGGCAGACTGACCCACGACCCGACTGGGCTGGACGACTTCGAGCGGCGCTTCGACCTCATCGGCTCCGAGGCGTTATCCGCGTCAGCCTCACGTACTCACATCACACAGATCATGGAGGCCACGCAATGATCGAGTGGCGCAAGTCCAGCCGGAGCAATGCGTCCGGCAACGAGTGTGTAGAGGTCGCGGCGCTCGCCGACGGGCGCGGCATCAGAGACAGCAAGGCCCCCGACGCCGGACACCTGACCCTCACCACCGCCAGCTTCGCCCAACTCCTCACCCACATCAAGCACGACGACCCGAACCTCTGCATCCCCCGAAAGTGACCAGGAGTCTGACCACGAGGTCGCAACGCACCGGCCAGCCAGGGCAGTCAGGGCTGTGTCGAGCTGGCTCCGTTGCCGAACGCCGTCGCGATCCGCGACTCAAAGGACCCGGCAGGCCCCGCCTCGTCCTCGGCACCGAGACCGCCCGGATCATCCTCACCGCCGTCAAACACAGACACCACAGCCTCTGATCAACAGCGTCACGGCGACGGGGCACCCCGCCTGGTCGCTGTGTGACCATGTCGACTCACCATCGGAACGACATCAGCGAGCAGGACAGGCCGCACCTGTCCGTGCTGCCGCAGACGTCCACCGGATGCCGGCATCAATCACCATGGAGGTTGACACTCGCCGACCGGCGGGCTGCAGGTCTGGACGACTTCGAGCGGCGCTTCGACCTCATCGGCTCCGAGGCGTTATCCGCGTCCGCCTCACGTACTCACATCACACAGATCATGGAGGCCACGCAATGATCGAGTGGCGCAAGTCCAGCCGCAGCAACGCGTCCGGCGAGGAGTGCGTGGAGGTCGCCGCGCTTTCCGCCGGGTACGGCATTAGAGACAGCAAGGCCTCCGAGGTCGGCCACATGACCCTCACCACCAACGCTTTCACTCAACTTCTGACCCGCATTAAGCAGGACGAGTTGAATTGAAGCCGCAAATGCGTCGCATCGCCAGCGCGACATAGCCCTTTTGGCAACTGGCGGCTACGGCCGTCCGAGCCCTGGCGGTGCCCAGGCTCTACCGGCACGCCGTGGACGGGTGGCAGGTCCGGGAGTTGCGTGCCCTCGGCCAGGGCTGGGCGGACGGTCTTGGCGGTCTCGCCCGTGACTGCGGCGTCGACGTGACCTGGCCACGAACGAACCCGTCCCGCCCATCACCGGCCCGTCGGCGTACACCCACACAGCGGCAGTAACGATCGACGGCCACACGGCATCCGACGAAAGTCGGGGGTGGGTTCGCTCGGGTCGTAGTCGCGGCAGCCTTGCGGCCGATGCCGCATCCGTCCCGACGGATCCAGTCTTGAGGTCCGTTGAGCGAGGAGGACGCGTGCCTTACGGCTATCTGATCAGTACGGTGCTCGCCGCGGGTGCCACGGCGATCGCGCTGGCGCCGCCGCAGTGGCCCCGGAGGCTGGTCGGCATCGGGTTTCGGATCAGCACGGTGCCCAACGAGTTGCCGTTCCTGGTGTTCTTTCTGCTGCTCGCCTCGACGCTGCTCGCCGCCGGGCAGGGGGATCTCGGGTCGCCGGGCGCGCTGATCGTGCTCGCGGTCGCTCTGCTGACCGCTGCGGGGCTGGCGGTCGTCGTGCGGCGGCAGGTGGCGGCCGGGCCTGTTCTGGACGATGCCCTGCGCGACGGGCTCGGGGACGGGTGGCGCGCAGAAGTGGATCCTGGGCTGGTGGGCGGGTTGCGGCGGCGGCTTCCGTACGGTCGCGTCCTGCTCGGGGTGCACGTCCGGCGGCGGGACGTTGAGCGGATCGCCGACCTCCGTTACGGCGATGACCGGCGCCACCGGCTGGACGTCTACCGCCATCGCTCCGCTCCCGAAGGCGGGCCGGTGCTCGTCTACTTCCACGGCGGCGGCTACTTCAGCGGGCGGAAGAACCGTGAGGCTCGGCCGCTGCTCTATCGGCTGGCGAGCCAGGGGTGGGTGTGCGTCAGCGCCAACTATCGGCTGCGGCCCGACGCCGGCTTCCTCGACCACCTGACCGACGCCAAGAGGGTTCTCGCCTGGACGCGCGAGCACGGGCACGAGTACGGCGCCGACACCGGCATGCTCGTGATGGCGGGCAGTTCCGCCGGGGCGCATCTGACCTCGCTGTGCGCGCTCACCCAGAACGACCCCGCGTATCAGCCGGGCTTCGAGTCAGCTGACACGTCCATCACCGCCGCTGTGTGCCTGTACGGGTACTTCGGCGACTACTACGGGCACGATGAAGGGGCCGGTACTTCGCCGGTCGCTCACGTGCGCGCCGACGCGCCCCCGTTCCTCATCGTGCACGGCGACGCAGACACCCTCGTCCCCGTGCGGGAGGCGCGCCGCTTCGCCGGTGCCCTGCGCGAGGCGTCCGACGCCCCGGTCGTGTACGCCGAACTGCCCGGCGGGCAGCACGCGTTCGACCTGTTCCACTCGCTGCGCTTCGACCGGGTCGTGGACGCCGTCGAGTCGTTCGCCGCCCGGGTCAGGTCCCGCACGGACATCGCACCATCGCGGTAGCGGCCCGAGGCGGTCAGCGTGGGACGAGTCTGAGGGTGGTGTCCCTGGGGCCGGGGCGGGTCATCGGCTCGGCGTAGGGCGTGCTGCCGTACTTGGCTATGTAGGCGGCGTCGACCTGCGCGTTGACGGACGGGTCGGCCTCGTCGACGAAGGCCACGTCCCTGGTCGCCCCGTCGGCTTGGACCCGGCCCCGGTGGGTGTTCTCGGCGGTCCGGTACCAGTGGCCGTCGGGGCCGTTGACCGAGCGCACGTACATCTCCTCGCCGCTGCGGACGATCCAGATCGTGGTCGGGTTCCGCAGCGTGCCGTCGTCCTTCTCGGGCGCGATCTGGATCTCGTCGGCGCCGCCGAGGCGGGTCAGGTCGTCATTGCTCCATGTCGTCATGCCGGTTTCATGCCCCGCTGGACAGCCTCATGCGTGACGGCCGCATGCATTGAGCTGGGACTTCGTCCAATCGCATTGACACTCGGGAGGACTGCACCTCTAAAGTACTAGCATCCTAGTTAAATGGAGGTGGCGGTGATCGAGTTCCATCTGGACTCCGGCTCGGGGGTGTCGCCGTACATGCAGCTCGTCCGGCAGGTGCGGCACGCGCTACGGCTCGACCTGCTCCGGGTCGGTGATCAGCTGCCCACGGTCAAGGACGTGGTGGCCCATCTGGCGATCAACCCGAACACCGTCCTCAAGGCGTACCGGGAGCTGGAGCACGAGGGGCTCGTCGCGCCGCGTCCGGGTATCGGGACGTTCGTGACGCGGTCCCTCGCCGGGGAGGCGCTCGCCGCGCACGGGCCGCTGCGCAAGGAGCTGGAGCGCTGGCTCACCAAGGCACGGATGGCCGGGCTCGACGAGGAGAGCATCGAGGCGCTGTTCATGACCACATTTCGGTCCGCCCGCAAGGAGGACACAGCGTGACCGCCGTACTGGAGGCCCGGGGGCTGGGCAAGAAGTACGGGCAGCGGTGGGCGCTGTCCGACTGCACGCTGGACATTCCCGCCGGACGGGTCGTCGGGCTCGTCGGGCCGAACGGTGCCGGGAAGAGCACGCTGCTGAACCTGGCGGTCGGCCAGCTGGCGCCGACGGCCGGGAGCATCCGGGTGCTCGGCGAGCGGCCGGCGGCGGGGCCGGAGCAGCTGGCCAGGGTCGGGTACGTCGCGCAGGACACGCCGACGTACTCCGGGCTCAGCGTCGGCGACCACCTGAAGCTCGGCGCCCGGCTCAACCCGCGGTGGGACGACGCCGTCGCGCGCGAGCGGGTCGGGCGGCTCGGGCTCGACCTCGGGCACAAGGCCGGGAAGCTGTCCGGCGGGCAGCGCGCCCAGCTGGCGCTGACGCTGGGCATCGCCAAGCGGCCCGAGCTGCTGATCCTGGACGAGCCCGTCGCGGCGCTCGACCCGCTGGCCCGGCGCGAGTTCCTGCAGGGCCTGATGGAGGCCGTCGCCGAGCACTCGCTCAGCGTCGTCCTGTCGTCCCACCTGGTGTCGGACCTGGAGCGGACGTGCGACTACCTGATCGTGCTCGTGGAGTCCCGTGTCCGGGTCGCCGGGGACATCGATGACCTGCTCGCCACCCATCACCGGCTGACCGGGCCGCGCAGGGAGACGCTGCCGGCCGACCAGCACGTCGTGTCCGAGAGCCACACGGACCGGCAGAGCACGTTCGTCGTCCGGACGGACGGCCCCATCCACGACCCGGCCTGGACGGTCGGGCAGCTCGGCATGGAGGACCTCGTCCTCGCCTACATGGCCCAGGCCCCGAGCCGTCCCACGCTGGAGGCGATCCGATGATCTGGTTGGCGTTCCGGCAGTTCCGGGTGCAGGCCGGGGTGGTGTTCGGCGCGCTCGCCGTCCTCGGCGCGGCCCTCGCCGTCAGCGGGCCCGGCCTGGCCGACGACTACGACCGGGGGCTCGCGTCCTGCGGCTCGGAGGGCGCCTGCGAGCAGTTCGCCAAGACGTTCTTCACCGACCACCAGGTGGAGTACGGGGCCCTGGTCGCGATCGTGACGATCCTGCCCGCCCTCATCGGGATCTTCTGGGGCGCGCCGCTCATCGCCCGCGAACTGGAGAGCGGCACGCACCGGCTCGCGTGGAACCAGAGCATCACGCGGACCCGCTGGCTCGCCGTCAAGCTCGGGCTCGTCGGGCTGGCCGCGATGGCCGCCGCCGCGCTCGCCGTCCGCGCGGTGGACTGGTGGGCCGGTCCCCTGGACGAGGCTGTGGCCGACCGCTTCCCGCGGATCGCGCCGGTCGCGTTCGGCGTGCACGGCATCGTCCCGATCGGGTACGCGGCCTTCGCCTTCGCGCTCGGCGTGACGGCCAGCGTCCTCACCCGGCGCACGCTGCCCGCCATGGCGATCACCCTCGCCGTCTTCGTCGCCGTCCAGGTCGCGATGCCGGTGTGGATCCGCGCCCACCTCATCCCGCCGGAGACCACGACCGTGGCGATCACGTCGAAGAACATGTCGCAGATGACCCTGGACCAGGGCTCCAAGGTCATGACGGTGCAGACGGGAGCGGCGCCGGGGGCGTGGACGCTCACGAACCACACCGTCGACGCGTCCGGGCGCGAGGCCGCCCTGCCCGGCGCCCTGATCACGGGAGCGTGCGCTCCGCCCGGTCCCTCGTCCACGCCGGAGGCGGGGCCCCCCGACGGACCGGGCGAGGAGTGCTTCAGCGAGATCGCGCGGCTCGGCTTCAAGCAGAAGGTGGTCTACCAGCCCGCCGACCGCTTCTGGCCGCTGCAGTGGGCCGAGACGGGACTGTTCGCCCTCCTCACTCTGGGCCTCTGCGGCGTCTGCTTCTCCTGGACGCGCCGCCGCCTCTCCTGAGAGTCGCTTCGGCTTCGCCCCGCCCGGTCAGTTGCTCACCACCACCGGCGCATCGTCGGCCCGTCCGACACCCCAGATCGTGGACGTCCCGGTGACGGCTATGTCGTTCAGACGCGTCCCGGCCGGGAGGGCGACGGGTTGCCAGGTGCCGCCGCTGTAGCGGTGGAGCGTCCCGCCGTCGTAGTACGCGGTGACCACCCACGGGGTTCCCGTGCCGTCGACGGCGAGGTCGGCGATGCGGCCGGGGCCGTCGATCACCGTCCAGCCGGAACCGTCCCAGTGCGCGAGCCCGCCGGCCGCCATGACCCAGACGTCGTCCGGGCCGACAGGGACGACCTTGGTGATGCCCGGGTACTCCGAACCGAGGTCCGGCGGGGTCGTCCACGTCCAGGCGGCCCCGTCGAAACGCGCCACGGCGGGACGCCAGCCGGTGCCGTCCTCGCCCCTCCGCGCCCCGACCGCCCACGCGTCGTCCGGGGCGAGGCCCTGCACATCGCTGATGAACGCGTCATGGCCGGGGACGTCGAAGGCCCGCCAGGCGTCCCCGTCCCGCCTCAGCAGGCGCGGCTCGGCGGAGTCGGGACCGACCGCCTGCGTGATCCAGGTGCCGGCCGGCCCCGTGCTGAGCATCCCGACCGACGCTGCCGAGGGCGACTCGACCCGCTGGAAGGACGAGCCGTCGAACACGGCCAGGTACCGGAAGTAGCCGGAGTCGGTCGCGTCACCGCCGATCCATGTCCGGCCCGCGCCGGACGCCACCCGGCCGATCAGTCCGTTCCCCGTCCAGCCGTTGATCGGGTACTCCCGCCAGGACGAGCCCGTCCAGCGCCGCACGACCGGGTTGCCCGCGCTGTAGAGGGCGCAGTAGTCGATCCACGGCACGCAGTAGGCGCCCTGGCCGCCGCCGACCCACACGCCGCCGGCTCCGTCGGCGGCGACGTCGTCCAGTTCGGCGCGCGGCCACAGGAACGGCAGGGACACCGGGCGCACGTCGTTCTCGGCGGCGTGCGCGGTCACGGGAAGGGGCAGCAGGACGGCGCCCGCGACGGCCGCCTTCATTAACGATCGCCTCATGCGAGCACTATGGACGAGCATCCCCCATTGCGCCAGTGTTCGCTGGCACGTTTTTCGCCGGGACTGGCGCCTTCCTCAGCCGGGGAAGGTCAGTGCGCGCTGGATGCGGTCGGCGGTGGCGTGGAGGCGATGGGCGGACCTCTCGACCCTGGGGAGTTTGCCGGGACGGCAGGAGATGGCCAGGGCGCCGACGACGGAGCCCGTCGCGTCCGCCACCGGGACGGCGGCGCAGCCGGTGCCGAGCGCGTACTCCTCGCGGTCGACCTGCACGGCCGTGGACGCCGCGAGCGAGCGCAGCAGGCGTCCCGGCTCGGTGATGGTGTGCGGGGTCAGGTCGACGAGGGGATGCCGGGACAGGTAGTCGCGGCGGCGCTCCTCGTCGAACTGGCTCAG
This sequence comes from Spirillospora sp. NPDC047418, assembly GCF_040643275.1. NCBI lineage: Bacteria > Bacillati > Actinomycetota > Actinomycetes > Streptosporangiales > Thermomonosporaceae > Spirillospora > Spirillospora sp. NPDC047418. Next base: position 10,015 of record NZ_JBEYTW010000003.1, on the reverse strand, counting down.
CACGCACTTGCCCAGCGCGGTGGCGTGCGCGGCGTCCTCGAAGCCGACCCGCACGTCGACACGGGGCGCGCGGGGGCCGTCGGCGATGTCGATGAGGCGGATCTCGTCGTCCACGTGCATGCCGAAATAGGCGGCGACGCCGAGTTCGTCCCGCAGCTCGACGAGGGTGGGACGCAGCCGGGCCAGGAGCCGCTGCGTCCGGCTCCGCCCCCGCAGGGCCTCGACGCGCTCGCCGAGCAGCCACGCGCCGTCCGGCAGCCGGGTCGCGTAGCCCTCGTGGGCGAGGGTGCGCAGCAGGTGGTAGGTGGTGGCGAGCGGCAGCCGCGCCTCGCGGGCGAGCTGCTTGGCGGGCGCGCCGCCCGGATGCGACGCCACCGCCTCCATGAGGCGCAGGGCGCGCTGCACCGAGGCGATGAGCGTCGGTTTGCGTGCCTCACCCATGACGCGCGGCGTACCCCTCCGACCCGGACCAGCCGGGCCTCCGGCCGGCACTCCGTCCATTGGACCACTTCCCGGCACCTGCCGGGCGCGGGTTTTCCGATCCGGTCACCGGCCCCCATTGCGGCCCCGGTTTCCCCGGCGGCCATGGTTTCCCGGCCCGACCTCGGGAAAGGCGATCAGCATGAGCCAGCAGACCCAGACGCACGTCGACGAGCGGACGGCCCGGAAGGTCGCCGAAGAGGCACGCGAGACCGAGTGGCGGCTGCCGAGCTTCGGCAAGCAGCTCTTCCTCGGCGACTTCCGGCTCGACCTGATCCACCCGCATCCGCGGCCGGAGGGCGAGAACCGGCGCAAGGGCGAGGAGTTCCTCGCCCGGCTGACCGAGTTCTGCGCCACCCGCGTCGACGGGGCGCTGATCGAGCGCGAGGCGCGCATCCCCGACGAGGTCATCACCGGGCTGCGCGACCTCGGCGCGCTCGGCATGAAGATCCCGGAGAAGTACGGCGGTCTCGGGCTCAGCCAGCTGTACTACGGCCGCGCGCTGATGGTCGTCGGGTCTGCGTCGCCGGCGCTCGGCGCGCTGCTGTCGGCGCACCAGTCCATCGGCGTCCCGCAGCCGGTGAAGCAGTTCGGCACGCCGGAGCAGCGGGACGCGTGGCTGCCGCGCTGCGCCCGGCAGGTCAGCGCGTTCCTGCTGACCGAGCCCGACGTCGGCTCGGACCCGGCGCGGCTGCGCGCCAGTGCCGTCCCGGACGGCGACGACTACGTCCTCAACGGCGTCAAGCTGTGGACGACGAACGGCGTCGTCGCCGACCTCGTCGTCGTGATGGCGCGCGTCCCGAAGGCGGGCGGGCACCGCGGCGGGATCTCCGCGTTCATCGTCGACATGGACACGCCCGGCATCACGGTCGAGAACCGCAACGCGTTCATGGGGCTGCGCGGCCTGGAGAACGGCGTGACGCGGTTCCACGACGTCCGCGTCCCGAAGGCGAACCTGATCGGCGCCGAGGGCGCCGGCCTGAAGATCGCCCTGACCACGCTGAACACCGGGCGGCTGTCGCTGCCCGCGATGTGCGCGGGGGCCGGGAAGTGGGCCGCCAAGATCGCGCGCGAGTGGTCGAGGGAGCGGGTGCAGTGGGGCCGGCCGGTCGGCGAGCACGAGGCGGTGTCCCGCAAGATCGCGTTCATCGCGGCGACCGCGTACGCGATGGAGGCGATGCTCGACCTGTCCAGCCAGCTCGCCGACGACGAGCGGGGCGACATCCGGATCGAGGCCGCGCTCGCGAAGCTGTGGGCGTCGGAGATGGCGTGCCAGGTCGGGGACGAGCTGATGCAGGTGCGCGGCGGGCGCGGCTACGAGACCGCCGAGTCGCTCGCGGCGCGCGGCGAGCGCGGCGTGCCCGTGGAGCAACTGGTGCGCGACCTGCGCATCAACCGGATCTTCGAGGGCTCCACCGAGATCATGCACCTGCTGATCGCCCGCGAGGCCGTGGACGCGCACCTGTCGGTGGCCGGTGACATCATCGACCCGGACGCGTCCGCCGGGCGGAAGGCGCGGGCCGCGGCGAAGGCGGGCGGGTTCTACGCGCGCTGGCTGCCGACGCTCGTCACCGGCGCCGGGCAGCGGCCGAACTCCTACCCCGAGTTCGGGCCGCTGGCCAAGCACCTGCGGTACGTGGAGCGGGCGTCCCGCAAGCTGGCCCGCTCGATCTTCTACGCGTCCGGACGCTGGCAGGGCGGCCTGGAGCGCAAGCAGGGGTTCCTCGGCCGGATGGTCGACATCGGCGCCGAACTGTACGCGATGAGCGCGGTCTGCGTCCGCGCCCACGCCGACGCCTCGGCCGCCGGCGGCGTCACGGGCGGCGCGCCCGGCAAGTCGGCGCTGCTGCTCGCCGACGCGTTCTGCAAGCAGGCGCGCGTCCGCGTCGAGGAGCTGTTCGACGGGCTGTGGCGCAACACCGATGCGATGGACGTGAAGCTGGCGCGGGCCGTCCTCGCCGGCGACTTCGCCTGGGTGGAGGAGGGCGTCCTCGACCCGTCCATCCCGGGGCCGTGGATCGCGCCGTCCGAGCCGGGCGCGAGCGAGACGGAGTCGGTGCACCGGACGATCGGCTGACCAGGCGACACACCGTTCGAACGGCGCGCGGGGCGGTCGCCGCGCGTCGTCCGGCGTGCACGCATGGGTAGACTGACCCGACCTTCGTGCCTGAGATCGGACGCGCCCCGAGCGGGCCGGCTCTTCGATCCGGCGAACGAGAAGCCGAACGCAAACGCACCCAGCGAGCGGGAAGTATGCAGTCACCAGGTCAGAAGAAGTCCATCGCAGGCACCCTCCTCAAGCTCCTCGGCAGCGGCCCGAAGAAGGCCGCGCCGGCCCCCGGGCCCGCGCCCGGCGGGGACGTCGTCCAGCCGGCCGCCGGGGAGGATGCGCTGGAGAACCACCTGGGCGGGGACGAGGCCCGCAACTACCGCAAGTACGAGTACGAGACGATCGCCCCGCACGTGGGCCGGTCCATGCTGGAGGTCGGCTCCGGCCTCGGGCACTTCTCCGAGCAGTTCGCCGGACGCCTCGACTACCTCGTCGTCAGCGACAACGACCCGTACTGCGTCGGCGAGCTGCGCAAGCGCTACGACGGCAACGACGACGTCGAGGTCATCGACCTGGCCCTGCCGGCCGACATCGACATCCGGCAGAAGGTCGACACGGTCGTGATGATGAACGTCCTGGAGCACATCAAGGACGACGTCCAGGCGCTGCGCGACCTCGCCGCCGTCACCGAGCCCGGCGGCCGCATCGTCATCTGGGTGCCCGGCTACATGCAGCTCTACGGCGACTTCGACCGCAAGGTCGGGCACGTCACCCGGTACACGCCGGCGACGCTGGAGGCGTCCGTCCGGGAGGCGGGGCTCGTCCCCGAGGTGCTGAAGCCGATCAACTTCCTCGGCGGCATCGCCTGGTGGTTCGCGGTCCGCCGCGGCGGCGCCGGCTACCCCGACCCGAAGCTCGTCAAGATCTACGACCGGACGGTCGTGCCGCTGACCCGCACCATCGAGCGCGTGGTCCGGCCCCCGTTCGGGCAGACGGTCATCTGCGTCGCGCGCGTCCCGCGCTGACCTGCGCTCGGGCCCGCACTCGGGCGGCGGTGACGGGTCACGGAACACGGCCCGTCACCGTCGCTTTTTTCTCTCGCCCCGAACGGTATGTCCCGCGCGCCATCGCGGCCCCGCGCCCACGACACTGGGCAGTGGCCGGACGGGTCGCCGACCGCCTCTCCGGACGGAGAAGCACCGCCTGCTTCCGCGGGACGCCGCCCGGCCGGCCGGCCACGTAGTTCCCGTGTGGTCCGACGGTTCGGGGCGGGGGGCCCGGGAGGGGAGGTCCCCCGCCACGAATCAGGCCGGGGTCTTCGGGGTGGCGAACAGCGCGAGGCGGTGGGCGGTCGCGGCGGCCTCGCCGCGGCTCGTCACGTCCAGCTTGCCGAGGATGTTCGACACGTGGACGCTGGCGGTCTTCACCGAGATGAACAGCGCCTCGGCGATGTCGCGGTTGCTGCGTCCCTCGGCGACCAGCCGGAGCACCTCGAACTCGCGGGGCGTCAGCCCGAGCGGCGCCGATGCGTCACCCCGGCGCGGCGCCCGGACGCGGCGCAGCAGGGCGGCGGCCTGCTCGGCGAGCCGCCGCGCGCCGAGGCCCGCGGCCAGGTCGGCGGCGGTGCCCAGCGCGGACGCCGCGGCGTCGTGGTCGCCCCCCGCCAGCGCGGCCTCCGCGAACCGGATCAGCGCCCGCGCCCGATTGTAGGGGTTGCCGAGGCTCTCCCACGCGGTGGCGGCCTCGTCCCAGGCGGCCGGGTCGAGGACGCCCCGGGCACGGGCCAGCTCGGCGGCGAACGTGCGGCCGTACGCGCGCTGGAGGGCCCCGGTGGAGTGGAGCCCGCCGGCACGCTTCTCGATCTCGCACAGCTCACCGGCGGCGGCGTCGCCGAGTTCCGCGCACGCCGCGGCGCCCGCGACCAGCACCGGCCACGCGTAGCGGGCGTCGTCGGGCAGGCCGCCGTGCTCCAGGACGGGCCGCACCGCCTCCAGCGCGACGCCCGGCCGTCCCTCCGCGAGCGCGAGGTTCGCCTCCAGCCACAGCGTGCTGAAGTAGTCCTGCGTCTTCAGCCACTTCATCTTCAGCTTCTTGATCTCGCGGGACGTGCCGAGCCGCTGCCGCGCGGTCGCCAGGTCGCCGCGCGCCAGCGCCACCCAGCCGGTCAGGACGAGCAGGGAGGTCCGGGTGGTGATGGCCGGGTCCTGTTCGAGGGCGTGGGTCATCACGGCCATGGCCTCGTCCCACCGGCCGAGGGAGACCAGCGGTTCGGCCTGGTTGATGCTCAGGAACGTGCCCTGGGTGCGGGCCACCCCGTACTCGCGGGCCAGCTCCTTGCCCTGCGCCGCGACGGCGGCTGCCTCGGCGTGCCGTCCGACGCCCTCCAGGAAATGCGACTTGATCACGGAGTAGCGGAGCAGCACCGGATGGTTGCCGGCCCGGTCGGCGGCGGCCTCGACCTCGCCGAGGCCCTCGTCGAACCCGTAGTCGATGTCGGCGCAGAACAGGGATATGAGCGCCTCGGCCTCGGCGACCGGGTCACCGAGCCTGCGCGCGATCTCCAGGGACTCCTGCGCCGCGCTGCGCGCCTCGGCGATGCCGGAGGTGATGCGCACGTAGTTGGCGAGCGTCGACAGGGCCCTGGCGCGCAGCACGGTCGGCGGTTCGACCGGCAGCGCCCGCACCGCCTCGCGCAGGTCCTCGACGAAGCCGGGGCGCACCATCTGGTTCCGCATGCGCCCGCGCAGCACCAGCAGCATCGCCCGGCAATCGTCGTCGCGCTCGCCGTCCGCCGACTCCATCTCCTTGAGCGCGGCCGTGACGAGCTTGATGCCGCGGTCGTACTCGCCGGCCTGGTCGGCGGCGGTCGCGGCGTCCACGAGCACCTTGGTGTAGTCGGCGCCGATGCGCTCCACGGCGTCGGGGACGCGCTCCCAGAGCTGGAGGACGCGTTCGAGCATCGCGAGGCACTCGGCGTAGGCGACCGCTTTGCGCGCCTCACCGGCGGCGCGCCAGGACGCGACCAGCGCCCACGTGCTGTTGTGGGCCTGCTTCCAGTGGTAGCTCAGCTCGACCCAGAGCCGCCCTGCGGGAACGAGCGACGGGTCGTTCTCCAGGGTCTCGGCGTAGCGCGTATGGAGCCGCGTGTGCTCGCCCGGCAGCAGGTCGTCGTGGACGGCCTCGCGGATCAGCGCGTGCCGGAACGCGTAACCGTCCCCGTCCACGACGAGCACGTTCGCGGCGACGGCGGGACGCAGCACGCGGGTGAGCGCGGCGTCGTCGAGCCCGGACACGGCGGCGAGCAGCGCGTGCTCGATGCGCGTACTGCCGCCGCTGGCGTCGCGCAGGACGTCCTGCGTCTCCTCGGGGAGCCGCTGCACGCCGGCCAGCAGCAGGTCGCGCAGCGATTCGGGCAGCTCGCACGCCAGTTCGCCGTCGTCGCCGAGCAGCGTCTCGATGAACAGCGGGTTGCCCTCGCTGCGGGCCTCGATCCGCTCGACGAGGCCGGACGGCGGGCGGTGCCCGAGCAGTTCGGTGACGAGCGCGGACACGTCCGCCCGGGTCAGCTTGCCGATCTCCATTCTCCGGACGCGCTCCAGCCGCTGCAGCCCGGCGAGCAACTGGCGCAGCGGATGCGTGCGGTGCAGCTCGTCCGTCCGGTAGGTCAGGACGATCAGCACGGGCCCGCCGCCGAGGTTGCGCACCAGGAAGGCGAGCAGGTCGCGGGTGGAGCGGTCGGCCCAGTGCGCGTCCTCGATGGCGAGCACGACCGGGCCCTTCTCGGCGAGCCGCTCCAGCAGCGTCAGCACGACCTCGAACAGCCGGGCGCGCTCCTCCCCCGACGCGGCGTCCGACTCCGGCTCCCCGAACTCGGGCAGCAGCCGCGCGAGGCTCCCGGTGTCGCCGCGCGGGACGAGTTCGGCGACCCCCGCGATGCCGATGTCGCGCACCAGGCCGCGCAGGACGGTCGTGAACGGCGCGAACGGCAGGCCGTCGGAGCCGAGCTCCAGGCAGCCCCCCACGAGGACGTTCGCCCGCCCGTCCACGGATCGGGCGAACTCCCTGATCAGGCGCGTCTTGCCGAGCCCCGCGTCACCACCGACGAGTACCGCCCCGGGCGCGGCGGCCAGGGCGTCCCGAAGCTCCCCCAGCTCCGCCGCCCTGCCGACCAGAAGGGGACTCATCGCACGCACGTTCACACCACAAGCATGCCAAACGGGCACGACAATCCCACCTGATTTTCAGTGCGTGAGACGCCAGGTCTGCCCCCGGTGCTCGTCGAGTCCGGCGACGGCCCCCTCCGGAAGGGGCGGGTGGACGCTCGTCCGGACGGGCCCCTCCTCCTGGATCCTCCGCTGCTTGAAGTGGTCGAGGCCGAGCATCTCGGCGTGCGACAGCAGGGGCGCCACGGGGGCGCCGGCCGCGGTCAGCCGCTCGATGGCCTCCGCCATGCTGAGCCTCGCCACCGCCGCGGCCACGGCGCCGTCCAGCTCACCGATCCTTGCGAGCCGCTCCATGAACGAGACGCCGGCGTGCTCCTCGATGCCCAGCGCGCGGCAGGTCGCCGCCCACAGCCGCTCCTCCGACACGACCCCGAGCGTGATCTTCCGGCCGTCCTTCGTCGGGTAGACGCCGTAGCCGGGGACGGGCCCGGCGCCCGACCTGTTCGTCGCCTCCGGGACCGTGCCGACCCAGTGCGCGAGGACGTCCGCCATGCCGAGGTCGACGCGGTCGCCGACCCCGGTGGCGCGGGCCTTGAGCACGGCCGCAGTGATCGCGAACGCGGCCATCGTCGCGGCCGACATATCGGCGATCGGAAGCTCGTCCGCCTCCGGCGAGACGGCATCGGGCGGGAGCGAGGCGGCATACGCCCGGTAGTTGATGTCATGCCCCGGAACGTCGCGCAGCGGCCCTTCCGCCCCGTATCCGGAGATGGAGCAGTAGACGAGCCGCGGATTGAGCTCCCGCAGGACCTCATGCCCGACCCCCAGCCGCTCGGCGACGCCGGGCCTGAACCCTTCAACGAACACCTCGGCGCCCTCGGCCAGCTCCATGAGCTTCGCCCGCCCGTCCGCCGACTTCAGATCGAGGACCATGCTGCGCTTGTGCCGGTTGAGGACGTCGAAATGGTCGCGGAACATCCGCATCGGCTCCCCGCCGGGCGGCTCCACCTTGATCACATCGGCACCGAGCTGCGCGAGCAGTTGCGTGGCATACGGCCCGGGCCGCCACATCGTCAGATCGAGGACCCGCAGTCCGTCCAACGGCGCCATGGAACTCCCTCACTAGCAAGCCGACGCCCACACCGTGCCGCCCACCCCCACCCACCGTCAACCGAGCGCTTGCTCCCACCCGACCACGCGCACACCAGAACTGTTGACTCGATGTCCAACGCGGGAGAGGCTGGCCGGGCAGCAGGGAGAGGTGTCGCCATGCGCTTCGGACTCTTCTACGAGCATCAACTGCCTCGGCCGTGGCATGAGGGGCAGGAGTTGAAGCTCTACCAGGACGCGCTCGATCAGGCGGAGATCGCCGATCGGGTGGGGTTCGACTGCCTGTGGGAGGTCGAACACCATTTTTTGGAAGAGTATTCGCATTCGTCAGCACCTGAGGTGTTCCTTGCGGCCGCGTCGCAGCGGACGAAGCGGATACGGCTCGGGCACGGGATCGTCCAGTTGCCGCCGGCGGTCAACCATCCGGCGCGGATCGCGGAGCGGATCGCGACGCTCGACCTCGTGTCGAACGGGCGGGTCGACTTCGGGACGGGCGAGTCGAGTTCCAGCGCCGAACTCGGCGGGTTCGGGGTGCGGCGCGGTGAGAAGCGCGCCCAATGGCAGGACGCCATCGACGCCATCACCAGGATGTTCGTCGAGGAGCCGTTCGCCGGATGGTCGTCCGAATACGTCCAGATGCCGCCCCGGAACGTGCTGCCGAAGACCGTGCAGAAACCGCATCCGCCGCTGTGGGTGGCATGCTCGCGGCGGGAGACGATCCAGTTCGCGGCGCGCAACGGGATCGGGGCGCTGTCGTTCTCGTTCGTGGAACCCGAGGACGCCGGGAAATGGGTGGACGAGTACTACCGCATACTCGCGTCCGAGGAATGCGTTCCGGCGGGCTTCGCGGTGAATCCGAACGTGTCGGTCGTGCTGCCGATGATGCTGCACGAGGACGAGGCGACGGCGATCGACCGGGGCATCGACGGGGCGCACTTCTTCGCGTACGCGCTCGCGCATTACTACGGCCCCACACCGCACGACCCGGGACGCACGAACGTGTGGGAGGAGTTCGCGGAGCGCCGGGAGGCCCGCGGGTTCTCGCGCGAGCAGATCATCGCGAACGCCGAGACGCTGAACGTCAACGTCGGCTCGCTGCGCGGTGCCGTCGGGACGCCCGCGCAGGTCATCGACCTGATCCGGCGCTATGAGTCGGTCGGCGTCGACCAGATCTCGTTCGTCCTGCAGTCGGGGCCGAACAGGCACGAGCATATCTGCGAGTCACTCGAACTCTTCGGGACGGCCGTTCTGCCGCATTTCACGGAAGGGCGCGAGGAACGCGAGGCCGCCAAGGCGGAACGGCTCGCTCCCGCCATTGAGGCCGCCCTGGCCCGCCGTGCCCCGGCCCGGGTGGCACCGCCGGACTACCGCATCGACGAGGAGGCGGAGGTCGCCCGCGCAAGCCGTTCACGTCGTCCGCTCCACGAGGAGGTCCGTGCCGCGGGCCGGCGACGGTTCCGGCAGGGCTTCTACAAACTCGTCCACGGCCGGACGGACGAACAGATCGAGCGCCGTTTCGGCCCCAGCGCGCAACGCCTGTTCTTCGCCGGAATGGCGCGCGCCTACGACCCGTCCGCGTCGGGCGGTTTCACGGGCGAGCTGGAATTCCGGCTGACCCGCACCACATGGACGCTCGTCCTCGGCAAGAACCGGGCCCGCGCCCACCCCGGACCGGCCGACGAACCCGCCCTCACCCTCATCGTGCGAACAGCGGATTTCCTGCGGATCCTCGCCGGCGACGCCAACCCGGCGACCCTTCTGATGGACGGCCGCCTGGAACTGCGCGGCAGCTTCGACCTGGCGCCGCGGCTCAGCGAGATGTTCGGCGGCCCGTCCCCGTACTGAGGCTGGTGGTGGCCGTGGTCCCCCGATGACCACGGCCACCACATAGTCAGACGTCCACACCCCCCGCGAGAGTTCGCGCCCCGGCGAAAAACCTCGATCAGCCTCACCCGCGATGCCCTACCGTCACGCAGTGTTCACCCGCCTCGGCCCTCTACCTGGACGCCGTCGAACACGCGCGGGCGGCGACCCCCGAGTACCCCAGCATCGCGAACGGCTCCATAGCCGCCGCCGTGCGCGGCCAGTTCGGCCGCCGTCGACCTCGACGGCCTAGCTGTACTCACTCGTGAGGTTGTGGACACGGCTGGCGGGTGGGCGGCCGCCGAGTGCGGTGTGTCCGCGGTGGTGATTGTAGGTGTGGAGCCATTGC